>CAZMQH010000110.1:0-4757 GCA_964568245.1 uncultured Methylomarinum sp. | reverse complement strand
ATAGAACCCATCATTAGGCAGCTAAAAACAGATTTCAGATTAAGCAGAAACTTTCTCAAAGGCATTCTGGGCGACAATATTAATCTGTTAATGGTTGCCTGTGTCTGGAATATGACAAAATGGATGAGACAAGCCTTTTTGTTTATTTTTGCCCTAGTTTTTCACTAAAAACAACGCTCAGGAACTCAGCAACAAAAAATTTATCGCCCCTGAATACCGTTAGAAATATTTTTGGGAAATTGGGCCACTTCAGGAAACCAAAATCACTGACTTTTTCAGGGTTGACTAAATATCTTTTAACAATACAGTTTCAGTTATTGAATTAACCTTAATAAATTTTTCGTGCCCTGCCATATTAGGCACTGTATTTCTTCCCGATTTTTCTAGGGCATTAATGACAAAAACATTACTAATAGAATTTATATCTTGTGCAGGCTGGTAGCGAAATTCTTCGTTTTCTAAAACACTTAACTCGACTATAATTTTGGCATCTAACAATAAAGCTAATATACTTTGAACAGTGGCAACAGGTAAAATCAATTTATTAGCAATATGTTCTGCATTGGGTGCTTTCTCTCCCTGTGCAAAGTTTTTTATGATTAAGTGACAAACTTGTAAAGCGATGGTTTTTTTTAATGAAAAACTAATACCCGAAAACTTTTCATTATGCCGATAGTTTTCAAAGTTATGTACATAAAACGAGATTTCACAGCCCAATAATACCACCACCCAAACTATTTGCAGCCAAATTAAAAATAGGGGTAAAGCTGCAAAGCTACCATAAATAGCATTGTAACTCGATGCTCCAATTTGCAAGGATAAATAAGCCCACTGTACTGTTTGGTACAAAATACCTGTAACAACACCTGCAATTATGCCAGCCTTAAGATTAATTTTTTTATTAGGCATAAAAATAAACACAAAACTAAATAGCATAGCCATAATCACTAAGGATGAAAAGCTCATAGCGTATAGCACAATTTTGGTCCCAAATTCAGGCAGGTGAATTGCAGTTACTAACCACTCAATTTGGGTTTTAATAAAAACCGTTATACTACTTGAAGAAATTAATAATATCGGTGCAAGCATCATTAATGACAAATAATCACTTAACTTTCTACTTAATGGTCTATTATTATTAATTTTCCAGATATGATTAAATGACTCTTCAATATTACTAATGACTTTAATGACAGTCCAAAACAATACCACAACACCAATACCAGCGACTACACCGCCTTTGGTTGTTGACAACATGTTTTGAGAAAATTCAATTAATTGAAGCATCATGGTATCTTGCTCCGAACTTTGCTCTAACATTTGTTGCTCAAGCTTTTTTTCAAAACCAAAGCCTTTTGCAATGCCAAATAAAAGAGCAATCACAGGAACGATTGAAAGCAAGGTATATAAAGTTAAAGCAGAGGCTCTTAATTGGCAAAGGTCACGATTAAAACCCTGTAAAGACAGTAATATAACTTTTAAAACACTAACACCTATACATTGAAACCTTGATAGGTTTTTTTCTGGAATTGTCCAAATATCTTCTTTTAAAAAATGGAAAACAGTTTTGACCATGTTATTATTCATCCGCTTTTAGACTTTCCCTTTAGATCTTATCTTTAATCACAAAAATAGCAAGTATGCCAACTGTTACTAACAAGGTAAAGTACCTATCAACAATTTTACTTATTATTACCATTGCTTGCATCTATTTTATTTTTGGATTGTTGGGACTAGAATTAGCGGTTCCTCCTAGCCAAGCAGGAGCAGTATGGCCGCCTGCAGGTATTGCCCTAGCCTCAGTTTTACTTTACGGCTCACGTATCTGGCCAGGCATCTTTATTGGTAATTTTTGTATTTCTGCCTGGGCTTTTGGTTTTAATGAAAACTCAATACCTATTTATATAGCGACAGGAGCAGGCGCTACTTTTTTTGCCTATATAGGATCAAAATTAATCAAAAAATATACTAGCTACCCTAGCGACCTTATTTTTGATAAAGATATTATCTTATTTCTACTGCTCGGTGGGCCAATAAGTTGCCTAATACCAGCGACTATAGGTATTACCGCTATGCTTCTATCTGGCATTATTTCTCCAGCTGAAATCCCTTTAAATTGGTTTACCTGGTGGGTCGGAGATACCATAGGCGTTCTTATTTTCACTCCGATCATGCTTACATTATTTACTACAAATAGTACTTTATGGAAAAGACGCCGCTTTTCTTTTAGCTTACCGTTAATTGCATCCTTTATTTTTGTAGTTTCCTTCTTTTTTCATATTCTTGATTTAGAAGCTAAACGTAATCAACAACTCTTTTTAGATAATTCTATTGCTATCACTCATAAATTACAAAATATTTTTGTACAACAGAGCCGCTATATCCGTTCAATATCTAACTTTTACAACAATTCTCATTCCATTGAAGAACAAGAGTTTAACCGTTTTACCCAATCTTTTTTAGAGGATTTACCTGAAATTAGTACTATTAAATTTTTAGAATTCGTCCCTAAGAACCAAAAACCAATTTTAAAAACCAAATATATCACTTCAAAAGATAATCAAAGCCCCCAAATAGAGGACTTTCCTAGCTATCTTTTAAAGGATATCTTAACAAATAATACCTCCTCTAAACCTTCTGTTTACAAAAGTAACCAATATAAAACACTCAATTTTTATACTCCCATTTTTATTCAAAAAAACAACAAAAATGCTTTACTGGGTATTATTGTCATTTCTTCTCCACTCACTGAAATCATTAAAAACATTCTGTCAGAATCAGACATTAATGATCTTGGACTTACTATTCTATGTAGTAAAAAAAATAAGGTTTTTTTTACTAGCAAAAATATTCAAGCAGGAAAGTCTAAAATAAAACAGCGCATTCATATTACCGATCAAAACTGGCTACTTACCTTTTATTTGGATACTGGGCATTTATATTCTGCAGCCCATTGGTCTATGTGGTGGGTTATTATTAGTGGCCTACTGTTTACGTGTTTACTTGGCTTTGGCTTACTGCTTTTAACAGGGCGCTATCTTCGGACTGAACAAATTGTAACAAGTCGTACAGCAGAACTCCAGATTGCCAAAGAATTAGCGGAATCAGCTAACCTAGCCAAAAACCAGTTTTTATCTAATATAAGTCATGAATTAC
The DNA here is from genome assembly GCA_964568245.1 of uncultured Methylomarinum sp. Classification (GTDB taxonomy): domain Bacteria; phylum Pseudomonadota; class Gammaproteobacteria; order Methylococcales; family Methylomonadaceae; genus QPIN01. Next base: position 1,601 of record CAZMQH010000110.1, on the reverse strand, counting down.
GCACTCCCTTAAATGGCATTTTAGGATTTAGCCAGTTGCTGTTTAAAAAACCTCATATTTCAATTGAAGATAAAAAGCAGCTAGGGTTAATTAGTCATTGCGGTAATCATCTGCTGACTATGATTAATGAAATTCTTGATATTTCAAAAATCGAATCTAAAAAAATATCCATTAAACCTGAGTCTTTTAATTTCAACGATTTTATCAGTGACATTATTGCGATTTTTAAACTGAAAGCTAAAGAAAAGAAATTAGCATTCCTTTTTGAGGTTCCTACTTTAACTCAGTCTGTAAATGGTGATTCAAAACGCTTAAGCCAAATTATCTATAATTTATTAGGTAATGCAATTAAATTTACTAGTAAAGGCAGTGTTTTTTTTAAAGTGACACATCAAGATGAAATACTAAAAGTTATTGTTGCAGACACTGGTTGTGGAATACGAAAGCTTGATCAAGATAAAATCTTCACACCTTTTACTCAAATAGAAAACAACAATTTTTCTGAAGAAGGCATTGGTCTTGGGTTGGCAATTTGTAATGAGTTAAGCTTACTTATGCAAGGCACTATTTCCATTGAAAGTACTATTAATAGTGGCAGTACTTTTACACTGACCCTTCCTCTCCCCTTTTCCTCATCGGTTGCCATCGAAGAAGGTAGCCTTGACATGCCTGACGACTCCTATAACTTTAATAATATACATATTCTTATCGCTGATGATAATGAAATTAATATCATGCTTTTAAGCTTTATGCTGGAAAAACTAAACTGTACCTTTGATACAGCCATTAATGGTGCAGAAGCCTTACACTTATTATCGACCAAAACATACCAATTAGCGCTTATTGATTTAAATATGCCAGTGTTAAATGGGTTTGATCTTGTACGCTCTATTAGAAACAAAAAAATAACAACACCCGCTATAGCCATAAGTGCTTATGCAGACTCAAACAAAATAACTGAATCCCTATCCCTTGGTTTTAATGATTATATGACTAAACCTATCGATGAAGAACACTTAAAAGCACTGATTATCAACTATGCCTAATTTAAAAAAAACACTTTCTTTTTTCGCCATAGCCTTTGTTGCTTTAGGTGTAGCGCCCTGCTCTGCCTTTGATTGGACATCAACTAATATTCAACAACTGTATGGAAGCGGTTTTGAGTTTGGTGATTCTGAACGTTACACCACCACAATTGAACATGGAAATGGCTGGAAATATGGACAAAATTTTTTCTTTGTAGATGTGACTGATAGAGATGATATAGGCATTGAGGTGTACGCTGAAGTATACAGCTACTTCAGCTTAAACAAAACATCTGGAAAAGACCTCTCTATTGGTCCCATTAAAGATATTTTTGCGTTTATTGGGCTGAATATTAGTAACAAACCAGAAGATGACCATTTTGCAGCCTATTTAGCGGGTCTAAGCTTTGACCTTTCAAACCCATATTTTGATTACTTACAAGTTGATATTGCAGCTTATAAAGCAGATGATGTACAAAACAAATATGGTTTACAAGTCACTCCCGTTTGGAGCTACCCTTTTGAAATTGCTTCAGTTAAATTTAAATTCAGAGGGTTTACTGACTTTCGTACGGG
>CAZMQH010000109.1:0-7448 GCA_964568245.1 uncultured Methylomarinum sp. | reverse complement strand
CCCCCAACCTTCTGACTATTTTTTACTATACTCAATTTTAATACCAGTTTGTTAGGAACGTGTATGGAATAACTTCCCGAAATTATAACGCAGATCAGCCGGATCTTTGAAGCGATCCCTATTTATGGTGCGGCTATAGTCCATCAGCAATTGCTTTAAGATGGCTTCAAAGTTAGCTTAAATACAGTAGCATGCTATCGGCAACAGCTTCGATTGAAGGCCATTTTAGCAGTCAAACCGATCAATACCACTGCGCCTATAAAAGAACACAAAAAATATAGCTATAAACTGCGTGGGCTGACTATCTTAGTCACTATTAAAAATACTGACTATGTTCTGGGTAAACGAGAGACCGATACACAAAAAAACCGGCATTTTATTGTCTATTGCAAATCAGGGAGTAGGTATTCCTAATGATGAACTAGCAAGTGTTTTTAACAAACTTATTCAACGTAGTAAAACCAAAGACGGTTCAGGTGGATCGGGGTTAGGACCAGCCATTTCTCATGAAATTATTTCAGCTCATCAAGGTAAAATATGGGCTGAACATAATCCTGAAGGTGAGGCTATTTTTAAGGTGTTTTTACCGATAAGATCACCCGTATAAAAACAGGCTGTAGAGACAAGGCATGCCTTGTCTCTACTTTAGGTGGTCTCAGATAAAAATGAAATTAATTTACTGAAATTTTGTTAATAAAGCACTTTGAACTTTAAAAGGCTCCTCACCTTCTTTTGGTTTCACTTGTATATAACTACCATCGCTTTGCAACAACCACGATTGAGAATTATCGTTTAAATAGCATTCCAAATCAGCAAGGATTCTGCTATGTAATTTCTTGCTCTCAATAGGAAAACAGGTTTCAACCCTGTTAAACATATTCCTGTTCATTAAATCAGCACTTGAACAAAACACTTCCCAATCACCTGAGTTTTCAAATACATAAACACGAGTATGCTCTAAAAAACGACCAATAATAGATCGAACTTCAATATTATCTGACACCCCTTTTATTCCAGGCCTTAAACAACAAACACCACGCACAATTAATTTAACTTTTACACCCGCTTGTGATGCTCGATACAAAGCTTGAATTAATAAGTCTTCAACCACTGCATTGACTTTGATAATGATTTTAGCTGGCTTTCCACTTTTCTTATTTTCGATTTCCCGCTCTATCTTTTCAAGCAACCCTGTATGTAGAGTAAAAGGCGATTGCAAAAGTTTATTTAACTTTGTCACTTTACCCAAACTGGTTAATTGTACAAAAATACGCCTAACATCTTCACCTAGTTCTTTATTACATGAAAACAAGCCATAATCAGTATACAAGCAAGCTGTTTTAGGATGGTAATTTCCAGTCCCCATGTGCACATAGTTTCGTAAAGTTTTACCCTCTTTCCTTAAAACCAAACACATTTTTGCATGTGTTTTATAGCCTACTACCCCATACACTACATGCACTGCTGCCTCTTGAAGTTTTGCGGCCAGATCTATATTCTCTTTTTCATCAAATCGAGCTCGCAACTCAATAACAACCGTAACTTCTTTTCCTGCTCTAGCCGCTTTAACTAAAGCGCCGACCACTGGAGAATCTGTTCCCGTTCTATAAAGTGTTTGCTTAATAGCTAATACGCTAGGATCAACAGCTGCTTGACGAATAAATTCGACCACGGGTAAAAATGATTCGTAAGGATGATGTAATAAAATATCTTGTTTTTTTATGGCGTCAAAAATGTTTTTCTTACGTCCTAATTGAGATGGCACATGGGGCTTAAAAGGAGGGAACTTAAGGTCAGGCCGTTCAATCAAACTAAAAATAGCCTGTAAACGACTTAAATTCACAGGCCCTTTGGTTTTAAATATACGTTCAGAATTTAATCTAAAGCGTTCATTTAAAAATAAAACAGTTTGTTCTGGGCAGTTTTCATCTATTTCCATGCGCACTTCATCCCCGTAATTACGCATGACCAGCTCGCCTTCCACAGCATGAAGCAAATCATCAATAGCATCATCATCAACAAAAAAATCACTGTTCCTTGTCACTCTAAATTGATGACACCCTTTAACCGTCATGCCATTAAACAATTCATTTACAAAAGCATGAATTATAGAAGAAAGAAATACGAAGTCATAAGGACCACTCTTAGTATCTTCAGCTGGCAGTTGAATGGTACGAGGTAAAGCCCGAGGTACTTGTAAAATAGCACGTCCACTGTTTCGTCCAAATGCATCTTTTCCCGTGAGGGAGATAATGAAATTTAAACTTTTATTTAAAATACGAGGAAATGGGTGGGCTGAATCAAGTCCAACAGGGGTTAAAATAGGTAATAATTCTTCATTAAAAAATTTACTTAGCCACTTTTGCTGTAGATCCGTCCATTTATCACGCCGTACAAATCGAATGTTTTCTTTTTCCAATTCTGGAATAAGCACTTCATTTAACACATAATACTGATCATTAACCAAGTCGTGAGACATAACAGAAATTTTCTCAAGTTGCTCATGCGGTGTTAAACCATCAGTGCTACGAGCATTAGAGTCTATATTAGCTATTTGTAAAATACTGGCAACTCTTACTTCAAAAAATTCATCTAAATTAGAACTAGAAATACATAAATAATTAAGTCGCTCTAATAAAGGAACCGTTTCATTTCTTGCTTGAGCTAAAACACGGATATTAAATTCTAATAAACTCAATTCACGATTAATATAATATTCAGGTTTTTCTAATTCGTTTATTTCCATTTTTATTATGTCTGACTGTTGATTTTCGTGTTCGATTTTGATTACCTAATTATTTGGAATAAATTAATCTTTTACCTTAGGGAGGCAGTAACAAATAATATACCCAGCTCTCTTGTCTTTTTATCCCTCCTTGGCTCTTCTCAATCGGCACATAGAGTAACTATGCTTCTCTTGAGAACAACCAAGGAGAAATAAAAATCCTACGAGATCTAGGTACATTATTTATTACTGACTCCCTTACCTGTTCAATATGACATTTTAATGTCATATTGATTTTATTCTTTATGGAAGTGAGGCTTTAAACCTAATGACAATAAAATCAGAGCTTTGTTCATCACCCTGTAAACTAATTACTTTCAAAGTACTTATTTGAAACCAATCGAACAGAAAAATCCACCGTGATGGGACGACCAAACTGCTCAGTTAAATGCTGCTCAAATTGCATTAATAGCTTGGCATCAGGTATTGTTGTACCAATAAGATCACTGCTAATTTTCAAAGGATTGCCAAGCCTCACCTTAACATTTCGTAATTGTTGCTGTTGCCCACCAATCCGATAACGTTGAGTTAATAATTGTTTTTTTATTGTGGCAATTTCTTGCATCTTGGAGAAAGACAAGATCAATGGAATAGAAATGATTGAAACCATAAAAACCGACAAGACAATGCCTTTTTTTGCACGTGAAAAAGGTGCAAAACCAATTACCATAAAGGATAAGCCTGCCGCCATAACAATACCTGTCAAGTTAGTCAAAAACAGTAACATAGCCCCAGAAAACACTTCAATATTCCACCAGCCAATCCCGATACCTGCAACACATAGTGGCGGGACTAAGGCCACGGCTATTGCTACTCCTGGCAAACTTTTTGCAATATTTTCTCTCGCATTGGCAAACGCTCCTGCAACACCCGAAAGCACTGCAACCAACAAATCTAATGTAGAAGGATGTAAACGTCCTTCAATTTCATTGGTTATTTCTTGAAAGGGTAATAAAGCAGCCATTAATGCAGATAATGACAGAGCAATAAACATGCCTGTAAATAAAGTCAGAAATGAACGCTGACTCAAATCATTATTTGAACGTAATAACCCCATAGAAAATGAAATAATCGGTGCCATTAAAGGCGCTAAAACCATAGCTCCAATCACCACAGAAGGACTATTTAAAAATAAACCTAATGTCGCTAATAAAGTACTTAATACCATTAGTAGAACATAAGTACTATTTACATTGGCATTTTCTTTTAAAGACAAGAATAAATCTTTAAAGTCAGATTCCAATGCATGAGAGAAAAATGGTAAAGTTTCACCTAGATATTTAATTCTATTTTCTTGCTGAGGCAATTGATCGCTAATGACATTTTCTTTATCGTCAGTGTACTGTTGGGCTTCTCTAAACTTTTCCCCAGCATTAACACGAATTCCATCACTTAATGTTTCTATAACTAATTCGCGCGTTGTTAACGGTTGATTATTGACTAAGTAATGTGTATCAACAGGACTTTTAATAGTTAACGATTCAGTTCGAAAATACCCTATCTGCTGAGGCAAGTTTTTCACCTGCCCTCTTAATAAAGCCACATAGGATAATTGTAAATACGATAAAATAGACTGTGGAGCAAAGACGGCGACAGAGACCCTTTTATCTTTTAAAGAGACAGAATCTTTAAATAACTGAGTTAAAGTTCCGCTTTTATGAAAATCCAGCAAAACCATCCCCGTAATAGCGGTAGAAACCTTTTTACCTTTACTGGTGACTAATGTTACAGGATGAGGCGTTAAGGAAAATGCATGGATAAAGCGCTTTATTTGAAATTCAAATTTATGCCATCCATTATAAGTCCGGCTATCCCCTATAAATTCAGACATAGTCGTTTGATTTTCTAAATTAACCCCATCCGTAATAATCTGCTGATTACAAGCAATCAGATCAATAACCAAAGGATCTTCATCTAATGCAATCTCAAGACATTGATCAAAATCATTGGGTAAATCCAAATTTTTATAAAACTGACTCGCACAATCACCGTTTATCGGTAAAAATCCCAGCGACATGTTTTTTTGTTCTGCAAGCAATAACACCTGCGGATAATCTTTTTGTTCTACCCATACCAAAGCATGATTAAACGCTTCATTAATATGAATGGATGCCAGTTCAAATAACTTTACCTTGCGAAGTTCAATGCCAGCTTGTTCAATCAAGGCATGAGAACTTATTTGGTCCAGTTCTTCTTCTGTAGCAGATGAATAAATCAGGTATATTTTTTGAAATGTAGTCATTTAATTAAACTTTAGGAAAAATTACTCTATTGTCTCAATCCAACGGCAGCGATCATTAACAATAGCTGCTGCTTCAGCATTACCAATCCCTTTAGCAATAAGTGCCACCACCCTATCATCCGTATCATAGCCTATGTGAGCCTCCATGGGATTGGCTACTTTCCCGATTCCAAAAACATCATAAACAAAAGCGACATTTATATTGATATTAGTCACATCAACACACAACCTAGAATCTATATACCTTTCAGTAAAGCCCTGAGGAATAACATAACTTAATAAGTCATTAGGATCACTAAAAGCAATAATGGGTGTTTTAGCCAGAGTACGTTGCGAATATTTGTCGCCAGTTGGCTTGCAATATTGATCTTTTTGACCACTGACCTCAGGTAATTTTCGTCCTAACTGCAACATGGGTAGTTGATTAGACATCATATAGATAGGCACAACCTTCTTTTGGAATGCCTCCCTAATCCCTTTGGCATTATTCCATTTTTGATTATCTAGCTTTGAACCATTTCCTCCTAATATAGTGGCGATACGTTGTAACCCATCAATGGTAATTCTGCTTCCTAAGCTATGAGAAACAAAAGCATATTGATCATCATTTATCGCTGTAATACTTGGAGATTTACAGGTTTCTTTAGTCTCTGTCGGTAAATCATCCCAGTCCCCCGATGTCATCCAGCAAAATGATTGCGCAAAAGAAGAAAGAATATATTTTCTACTTTCGCCCAAATAAATAATAGGGTCTGGGCCAGTATCATTAGAAAAGCGTTTCATTAAATCATTTACCTCGGCCCGTCTAAATGAATATTGTCCAGAATTATCATAAGCTAAAACTTCTTTTTCTTTAGCGGTAATATCAGACCAAGTTAATTCATAAAGTATCATTTCTTGTGATTGGTCTTTATTTAAGTATCTAATAATGCGTAAGTTGCCCAGTGCTTTATCTGGGTAATTGGGATTACTTAATTGAATATTTTTATGCATTTTTGAGGTCACGGATAAATCGAGCTCTTTCGCCAATTTTTCATAAAACTGGGTTGCATAGCCTGCTTGATGATTCCCTACTCCATGAACCATCAATACTTTCATTTTACCTTTCTCACGTTCAAGATGAGGTTTCAAGCCTAAAAAGGCCTCTCCCCACACTTCACATACCCGGGTATCATCAGCTTCTTGCTTCTCAAGAAGGGCTTCGGTTACGCCTTTTCCTAAGCTAGAACAGCCTGAAATAAATAAACTAAGCAAACAGATAGCAATTAATGTATTTTTTTTCATTATCAAATGTAAATTACTAACACCTTTTCTCAGTAATCTTCATATTTACATAGAGAAGAATTTAACTGTTTTTGTGCTATATTAAAAGGATAAAGCCTATATTTCATCTAGGCAATTTATCATCATATCATTTTAAATACTAGGCACCTTATTTTGAAAACTAAATTAGCATTTTTTTTGTTTTAAGCGCTTGTTTGAGTTCAGTTCACGCCCAGGATTTTATTGAAACCCACCAACTCGCGGTTCAAAACAATCCTTTATTAAAATAAGGCTATTTAAATCAATATTCAGCAGACGAAAGTAAAACTCAAAGTATTATAATGCCCCAACAAATTCAGACAACAAAAGCCAGACATCTTAGGAACTTACAAGCAATGAATATACCCACCTTGCTTGTCTTTTTGCTCCTGCTTGAATTCTCTCAATCGTTGCATAGAATGACTATGCGCCTCTTGAGAGAATCCAAGCAGAAACAAAAATCCTACGCAATATGGGTATATTCATTACTTGCAAGTCCCTTATTCCGATTTAGTTAATAGTCCTAAAAAACTGGAGCGAAATAATGAGCAAAAAAAACCACCTATCGTGCTGAATTTAAAAGTAGATTAGTGCTGGAAGTGCTAAACAATGACAAACTCTTGGTAGAAATTGCAGATGCCAACAACATTACCCCAAAGAATCTACATAACTGGAAAAAGATCTTTTTGGAAAGTCCAGAAATAGCCATGGGGCCGTCAAAGGTCGTCTGTACACTAGCGAGATACATACGAAACGATTGAAAGAGAAAGGCATTATTATTTCTATGGACGGAAAAGACAGAGTGACCGATAACATTTATATTGAACGGTTCTGGCGAAGTGCAAAATGTGAACGGATTTATCTGAATGAATACCATTCAATAGCGTCCTTGCAAGAAGACATTAATGATTATATTGATTTTTTATAACCATAGATGCTTTCATGAAACATTGGATTATAAAAAACCAATGAAAGTCTATAACTCGATGTTCCAGTTTTTTGACTTGAATTCAGAAAATACTGAAAACTAGAGTGGGATGGCTAACATCTGGCTCCCACGCGCTGCGTGGGAACAAGCACTTCACTAAAGCAACAATTAAAAACTGGAACATTGAGTAT
>CAZMQH010000108.1:0-7600 GCA_964568245.1 uncultured Methylomarinum sp. | reverse complement strand
CCTTCCGTATCAGTGCATACATGCATTGGTTAAACCACTCAAGTACCGTATGAACTAAAAATGCAAGAATATTCAGACTTGCTAATAAAGAGGGTAGGTGTTTTTTTACCGTGTTCAAAGTTATGTTTAAAATTATAGCCTTTTATTTTTAAAGTGTTATTATTTTAATTTTCGATTTTTTACCTTCCACCTTGTTCGACCTGCCTCAATAATCTGTTTGATATTTTCTTTATTTATAAGGCTTTTCCTCAAGAAGAAGCTCGAATAATTCTTGAGAAATTAGAATTCCACTATACGCCAAAGCAGGGTAGTTGGCTCAATATGGCAGAAATAGAATTGAGTATTTTATCACGGCAATGTCTGAATCGGCGAATTTCAGACCAGGAAACATTAAAACAGGAAGTCGCCGTATGGCAAGAAAACCGAAATAATATTGCTCGCCCTATGAATTGGCGATTTACTAATGATAATGCCCGAGTAAAATTGAAAAAACTTTACCCGACATTATAATAATGACAGAGTTCTAGTAGTCAGTATAAAAAATAAATCTCAAGAAATAGCTCTATACTTGTTTTGGAAGATAAACAAATGCAGCATATAAGTAAAGTGTTCACGCTTGTTCTTGGTTTCGTAGCTAGGCATGTAAGGAACTTACAAGCAATGAATATACCCACCTTGCTTGTCTTTTTGCTCCTGCTTGAATTCTCTCAATCGTTGCATAGAATGACTATGCGCCTCTTGAGAGAATCCAAGCAGAAACAAAAATCCTACGCAATATGGGTATATTCATTACTTGCAAGTCCCTAATAAAAAAATCTATAAGACAAGTACAAACATTAGAGCAAGTTGACAAGTTGCTTGTTGAAAAAAACCAATGATATTGAGAATAACGAGTTTTTAAATAAGCTTAACAAAACGTAGTTGACTCATAATCATATATTTATGATGGACATATATGAAAACAATAATTTTACTGATAACTACCTTATTGGTGGGCTGTCAGTCAGTAATGGTTGATGAATCTAGTTATTTAAAAGCCACTGAAGGATATAGTGCGGAACAAACAGATAAACTATTTGTTGTTGATTGTTTATTACCATCACAAATTCGAAGATTAGGCAGTCAGGTGACTTATTTAACAGCAAGAAGGCCTATTAAAACGACAGCAGGTAATTGTGAAATTAGAGGTGGTGAATATGTTGCTTATGATCGAAGTAACTATGCCAGTGCTTTAAAGGTCTGGTTACCGCAAGCTAAAAGTGGTGATGTAAATGCACAAGTTATGGTTGGGGAAATTTATGAAAAAGGTCTGGGAAGTCTGTCAGACCCAGCTATGGCATTTATGTGGTATAAAAAAGCTGCGTTAAAAGGAGATTCTAACGCACAGATAAATTTAGGCCATTTATATGAAAAAGGTTTGGGTGTAGAAAAGAATTTACCTAAAGCATTAAACTGGTATAGAAAAGCATCAGGATTAGAAAATACTGATTTAGAGTTTGCCTCAGTCACAGAAACTAAAGTAACGGCTAGTTATGAAAAACAATTGCAAAAATTACGAGATTCATCCGCGAATTATCAGCAACAGGCTAAAGGTTTACGCGTAAAATTAAGTCAGTCGCAAAATAGATATATCAGTCAAAAAAATAAGTTACGTCAGTTTAAAGACAAACTAGAATATACTCAAAAGCAATTAAATCAGGAAAAAAATAGTAGTAATGGTAATTTAAGTAAAATAAGAAAACTTAACATTCAATTACAAAGTAATCAGGCTTCTTATCAAGCACAAAAAATAAAACTGGCAGAAATACAAAAAGATAATTTACAAGCAAGTCCTACATACCACAATCAATTGAATCATTTTAAAAAGCAGTTGAAAATGAGCGAAGAGGAGTATCTTGATATTTTCGTTCAAATTAAGCGTGAAATGAAGAATATTGAGGTAAATGCTAACACTGAGAATTCAACTCAAGATAAGTTAGCTGTTGAAAAAATGCGCAATAGACTTAAAGCAGAAAAAGTAGATTTATTAGCACTTGGTAAACAGATAAAACAATTAAAGAAAAATATTGCAGACACTTCGAAAATTATTTCTAGTTTAGAAAATGAGGGTGGCAAGGCAGTAATACAGTTTGCGCAAGCAGGAATAGAAATTATTGAGCCCCGTATGGTGCTAACAAGAGGAATACCTAGTTATCAATTAAGGTCAATTACAGCGAGTAAAAAAGTTATAGGTAGAGTCTCTTATCCGCAAACTTTGCAATCTTTAACTGTCAATGGAATTTTAACAAAAGTTGATACCAAAGGTATATTTCAAGCAATGATTGATATTAAGGATGAATTAAATGCAGTTGAAATTATTGCGAATTTTAATAAAACTAAAAAGCCTAGCGTAATAAGTTTTAATTTGTTGACAAAAAATCAGTTTAAAAATCAGTTTAAAGAGCATACTGATCATGCGGCTCCAACTAATGCTATTGCAAAGTCATATCCTTCAATTGATTTTGGTCGTTTTTATGCCTTGATTATTGGGAATAAAGACTATAAACAATTAAGCCCTTTAACAACTTCAGTAAATGACGCTAAAGCTGTTGAACAGGTTTTAAGAACTCAATATGGCTATAAAACAACTTTGCTAATTAATGCAAATAGGCATCAAGTAATGACTGCATTTGACAATTTGCGCAAGAAACTTACCGAAAAAGATAATTTATTAATTTATTATGCGGGACATGGAGAGATAGATAAGTCAGATAAGAGTGCTTATTGGTTGCCCACTGATGCAGAGCTTGATAATACCGCTAACTGGTTATCAAGCTACAGCATTACACAGTTTATTAAGATTATTAATGCTCGACATATTCTAGTGGTGGCAGATTCATGTTATTCAGGGGCCATGACCCAACGTTCTATCGCACGGTTACCTGATAAGATGTCAGAAGAAAAGCGTAAAAAATGGCTTAAATTCATGGTTAAAAGAAAGGCTAGAACAATAATGACATCGGGAGGCGTTAAGCCTGTGCTGGATTCTGGAGGTGGGCAGCATTCGGTCTTTGCTAAAGCATTTTTAAAGGCATTAAGAAATAATACAGGGCTGATGGAGGATTATGAATTATTTAGAGCAGTAGAAGGTAATGTCCGACAAACTGCTTCTTTAGTTGGATTTACTCAACAACCACAATATTCTGCAATGTTACATTCTGGACATCAGGGCAGCCCTTATTTTTTTGTTAGCAAAGATCGTTAGTTATAACGGGTTATTATGAAATCCTCTAAAAATAATGAATTAGATGATGCAACCATTATTCAGCATCCTAAATATAGTGATAATGATGAAACGGTTATTAATTTCAATTCAGCGATGGATGATATGACAGTTGTTCAACAACAGCAGGGTATCCGCACGCAACAGCAGGAACAAAAAACAGCTGTAATTCATAATACGAATGTGGCTTCTGCTGCTAATGTATCTAAAACTCTTACTGTTGGTTCTATTTTACAACGACGTTTTGTGTTAAAGGAAGTGCTAGGTAGCGGAGGTATGGGTACGGTTTATAGAGCAACTGATTTACGTAGGCAAGAGGCTCAAGACCAGCAACCCGATGTCGCTATTAAAGTTTTAAATAATGAATACAGGGATGACCCTGAGTTATTTATCGCCTTGCAAAGAGAGACTAAAAAAACACAGTTATTAGCACACCCCAATATTGTTACTGTTTATGACTTTGATCGTGATGGTAGTCATGTTTTTATGGTTATGGCGTTGTTAGAAGGAAAGTCCCTATCTCAATTTATCAGGGAAGATTGCGTAGGTGGAATGGCTTTTAAAAAGGCTAATGGAATAATCAGAGGGTTGGCTTTGGCATTGGCCTATGCGCATAAAAATAATATAATTCATTCGGATTTTAAGCCCGGTAATGTTTTTATTACTGATGATGATCACGTTAAAGTCCTTGATTTTGGCATTGCCTGTGCAGCAGTACGTAACGAATCTGAACATGATGAAACTGTTTTTAATGCACGTGATTTGGGAGCCCTAACACCAGCATATGCTAGTTTGGAAATGATACAGGGTAAAGATCCAGATCCATCAGATGATGTTTATGCTTTAGCTTGTGTTTGCTATGAAATTCTAAGTGGCAAACATCCTTACGGAAAACTTTCTGCGGAAAAAGCCTTGGAAGTGAGTTTGGATGTGCCAGTGATTAAGGGCCTAAATCGTAGACAGCAAAATGCTTTGAATCGTGCTTTAGCTTTAACCCGAGAACAACGTACGGCAACTGTTGATACCTTTCTTGATGATATAGAGCCTCAAGTTTTCTGGCCAAAACTATTGATTGCTATGGTAATTATAGCTAGCTTAGGTTTGCTTGGTAGCTATTATTATGTATTTAATGAGTTGGATATTGTTAATGACTCAATAATTAAAGTATCTGAGGAACAAAAGTTAGCCATTAAAGATTTTTTAGAGTTAGCTGATATTCATTTTGAAGTTGGATATTTAACAGCTCCTTCAGGCAGTAATGCTTTATGGGCATATAGACAAGTCTTGGCTATAGATCCTTATAATAAAAACGCTCAAAAAGGCTTAAAGAAAATTGCAGTTTTCATTAAAAATCAGGCGTTTGAATTATATGACTCAGGTGATTACAAAGCTAGTTTAATGAAAGTTGAAGAAGGCCTTGAGGCTGCCCCTAAAGATGAATCTTTATTAAACTTAAAAAACCAAATTTTAAAAACAGCTGTTTTAAATTAAAAAGTTTTGTAATTTTGTATTTATGTAGGAGCAGCTTTAGCCACGATGTCGCGGCTAAAGCTGCTCCTACATAATACCCTTTATTCCCAGCAAGGGAGATTTATAGTTTTATGGAGCGGACTTCAGTCCGCAAAACTGAAAGAAACTATCTCTATGGCGGGCTGAAGTCCGCCATAGAGTTTAAAGCCTATAAAAAACAGGGTGAAGTAGGTATGTTTATTTTTTGTACTTTAAAAGTCAAACCTCACACCTAAATTGACAGATTGTGAAGAAATATATCTCATAGCAATACGGTTATCGTATTGTATAAATGCAGAGCTACCGTACGGTAATTGAACTGATACTGACGTACTTATATTCATATAATCTCGGTCTGGTTTATCAGTTTGGATGGTAAAACCATTGTTATTGGAATTAACAAAATCAGCATTAATAATTCGACTATTATTTTGGTATTGATGCTCCCATTCCAGTATCAATTGAGAACTAAATACACCGAGGGACGTACTTGTTACCTTGGACACCACCGCGCCAATATTAGTAGTTAATGAGTTCATGCTTTGAGCATTATAGTTTATGTTTAAGCCTAAATCAGCACCATATTCTTGAGAAGCATTGATATTGGTATGAGTATATTCAGTACTTCCTCTTATACCAAAACTCCATTCCTGATATGGAATGTCATATCCCATATTAATGTTGAAATTACTTTGTAATCCATCAGTATTACTGCTAGCGACCGTATTAATACTCCCCACTGCATCAATATAATTAATATTTCGATTGGTGTGATACTGGTTGTAAGCACCACTGATCATTAAATCAACATACCAGTTATCGGTTAAATAGATTGAACCAAACCCCGTTAAGCTATAATTATTGAGAGTTTGGTTGCCGCCTTGTGCTGCAAATTGTGTGGTGGCATTACTGTAACCCACTGCGAGTCCCAATAATAAATGCTGACTCATCCGGTAGTCAACGCCTCCAGTAAAACCATAAGAGTTAGACTGAAAACCACGTTCCAGCAGGGAGGTTTTGCGATCAGTAAAATTAAACTGGGCATTTAAAAATGTGCCCAATTGACTTTGTAGACCATCACCTTCGTAACCATTCTCGCTTGCATTTGCAACATTGTTATAAAAGGGTAATTTCATGGCTAAGATATTAATTGGCAGAGCATTGCTATTATAAAGCATGGCCAACTGTTGATAATTTTGAAAGCCTCCCATACCTGAAGTTTGTATTCTATTTGCCATAAGACGTTGAGTAATATTGGCACTTTGAATCTGACTGGTGATATTAGATGTTGTTTCTATTGCCGCTTGCTGTTGTGGTGCTATTTCTGCTAAAGCTTTTTGATACACAGCAGTTCCACCTGGTTGACTCAACAAAGGTGTCAGCCTGTCCAGAGCTGCTTGTGGTATAACTTTGCTAACAGGTAGGAGCGGTGAATCGGGAGGTAATACTTCATTTATTTGCAAGTTTAGCTTTGTACCATCATTAACAACAGTACAACTTATATTAAAGGGCAAATTATTACAAAATACATTACTAAATTGATTGTTAATACTCTGAGCCGCAATTAAATTAAACTGGTTACCTATTGCTGGTACAAAGCTGTTAATTAATTTGATGTCAAGCACACCGCCTAGTGTTACATTGCCACTTGCATCAATGGCATCATATTGAGTGCCTCGTGTTAAACCACCTAACTCCATGGTTAATGTATTGCTGTTAGCAAAGGTGATATTTTGTGCAGTAACCAAAGCTGGACTATTTCCTGGTGAATAACTGCCGCTAAACGTAACGTGACCAAGATACCCCCCCGATCCAGAAACGGCACCTGATAAACTAAGACCAGAACCCAAATCTAAAATAGTTCCGTTATTTATCAAAGTACCTCCAAAATTACCGCTGCTGAAAGCTAATCCCCCTGTTTGATTATGGGTGATGCCTTGATAGGTATTATTACCTGCAAGTGTTAAATTGCCATTTCCTACTTTAACCAGGCTACCGCTACCATTTATATTTCCTGTATAAGTTCCATTTCCAGCCTGGTCAAAAACAAGCTGAGCATTATTAAGTATATTACCTTGTAAACTTGAGCTATTACCTTGTAAAACCCCAGTAACAATAGTTGTACCGCCACTGTAATTATTATTTCCTGTCATGACCAAGGTTCCTGCACCTTGCTTGGTCAGGTTTCCGTTGCCATTTATATTACCTGCATAGGATAAAGTGGTATTACCATCAACATCAAAGGTACCACCACCGGAGTTAACCGTGACACCTCGAAAGGTATTAAGCGTGAAGTTCGTTGTAGTCTTCAGTATGCCTTGGTCAAAGTTTAAAAAATTAGCGGTGGTTGATGATGGTGCAGGACCTAAGTCATTGTCGGAAGAAATAATTAAAGTAGAGTTATTAATATCATTTTTTCCAAAAACATTTATCTGGTATGAAGCAAAGTTAGTATTAGTCGTGCCATGATTAATACCAGTAGTACCTGTTACTGTTGGGAAAAACTGAAACTGTAGGGTAGAAGCTGCTCCTATGTAATAAATACCACCTTGTGTCGGTGCATTAGTCGTCCATGAAAAAGGGTTAAGACTTATATTATTATGAATTTGCCCAGAAAAAAGACCTATATTATTAGGGGATCCTGTTTGAACTGTACCTCGAGGTATCCATGCCACATACTTTTGAATGATACAGTTGGGGCAGAAATTTTGATTTGTAAAGGTAATGTTAGCATTACCTGTTAATGAAAGAGAGCTTCCTGCCGAGACATTGGCAATATTGCCAGAAAAATTACCCGAAGTAACACTGGTAAATAAAGGGTTACTAATA
>CAZMQH010000107.1:0-7641 GCA_964568245.1 uncultured Methylomarinum sp. | reverse complement strand
GGTGATGTGTTTGTTTTTGATAGATCGAATAGTTACTTTAAATCTGAACAAGTTGATGAGTCAGTATTAGAACGGGTAAAAATGAGTGAAATTCACCCAACAGGGATGATGTTTGGCAAAGGTGAAAGTGAAGTCGCTGGGGGAGCACTAGAACTAGAAGCGAGTATTATTAATGAAAATAAAGCACTGGCTGATGGCTTAATTAAACTAGATTTAAATTCAGCTCGTCGGGCTTTAAGGGTGATGGTTAATGATTTGCATTGGGAATTCCAAGGCGATTCTAATTTTTTGCTTAAATTTTCATTACCAGCGGGTAGTTATGCAACAGCTTTAATTCGGGAATTGGTGGATATAAGTGTATAGTTTCACCACGTTATACCTGACAGAAAGTTTACAAAACTTTGTTGAAATGGAAAATTATACTGATGAAATTAAACGATTGAATATAGAGCAACAGTTAATTAATACACAAACTGAACTTGAAAAAGTGAAAAATATAGACTATCTTAAGTAGAGGGTTGGAATGATTGGTGCAGACCCTCTTAAACAACCCAGAATGTAATCTGGGGGATCATAATCAAGGCTGTGAGAGTAAGGGAGTCAGTAATAAATAATGTACCTAGATCTCGTAGGATTTTTATTTCTCCTTGGTTGTTCTCAAGAGAAGCATAGTTACTCTATGTGCCGATTGAGAAGAGCCAAGGAGGGATAAAAAGACAAGAGAGCTGGGTATATTATTTGTTACTGCCTCCCTAAGGTGTACAAAAACATGTTTTTTACGCCAAATGAGTGATACTTTTACAGCCTTAACCATTCTTCTTGTCATGGATATATTAATGAAATGGAATAAAGGTTGTGCCAAAGATTAGAAAAAAAATCAGCAAAATTGTATTCTTTTGTAGCCTTATAGGGTTCAGTCTGTTTCTTTATGAAAAGTATATTTTGTTTGAAAAACAAAATATACATGTGGAAACTGTTGTTACAAATGTTGTAAAACTGACAGAAGAAGAGCGGCAATGGCTTAAGGCGCATGGACCTATTCGTATTGCTTTTGATGGGAATTTTCCGCCTTATAGTTTTATTAATGAGGCTGGGGAAATAGAAGGTATTTCTTTTGATACGATCCAATTAATAAGTCAAAAACTTAATCTACAGCTTGAGATTGATAGTCGGAATCAATGGCAAGATATCTATCAGGCAGCCTTGGATAGAGAAATTGATGTTATAGCGACCATGGTAAATAGGCCAGATAGGGAATTTCAATTTGTTTTTACCCAGCCTTATGTTTTTAAGTCATTAGTTATTGTTACTCATGATAAAAATCAACAATTAACACAGCGCAGTCATTTATCAGGAAAAACGGTGGCTTTGGTTAAAGGTTATCAATACTCTGAAAATATTTTAAAAGAATTCCCTACCATTATACCTTTTTATGTAGAGACTATGTATGATGCGCTACTGGCTGTTGAAGCACAGCAAGTAGATGCTGCTATCAGTTATTTTGCAGCGACTTATTTTATTCAAAATAAGTATCTATTAAGCCATATTAAAGTGGCTGCATTTTATGATCGTAATAGTGCAAATGAAAGTATTGCTGTTCGTAAAGATCTACCCATTTTGGCAGGAATTTTTCAAAAAGGCTTGGAGTCAATTTCAGAGTCAGAAGTACAATTCATTAACAGTAAATGGTATCCGCCGATTAAAAAGCCAATAGATTATGAAACTATTCGGCATATTGTGACTGTTTTTTTAACTGTTTTAATTGTTTTGATGTTATGGATAGGGCAAATCAAGTACCAGAGTCGAAAAATTAAAATAACTAAAAATAAATTACTGGTCACTAATCATGAGCTAAATGATCTAAAAGAAAACCTTGAAACACAAGTTACTCAGCGTACAGAGCAGCTAAAAAATAGTGAGCAAAAATTTCGTAGTTTAGTAGAGAACTTAAGGGATGAATATTTTTTCTATAAGCATGATTTAGATGGTATTTTCACCTATTTAAGCCCTTCGTTTACTCATATTTTTGGGTATAGTACTGAGGATGGGATGAGGCATTATAATAGCTTTCTTTCTGAGCATGAGGACAATAAAAAGATAGAGGAATATACTAACTTATCTTTAAGAGGAAAGCATGTTCCTGCTTATGAAATAGAAATAATTGATAAGAAGGGAGAAAAGCATCGATTGGAAATACTAGAAACTCCACTTTATGATGATCAGAGGAAGTGTATTGGAGTTGAAGGACTTGCACATGATATTACAGAGTCAAAGCAAATTCAGGATCGATTAAACTGGTTATCTTATTATGATGACTTAACGGGGTTGGCAAATAGACGTTTATTTAAAGAAAAACTTGAGCAATTAATTACCATGTCACATCGACATAAGCAGTCCATGACGTTGTTATTTTTAGATCTTGATCGTTTTAAATTAATAAATGATACTTTAGGGCATGCAATAGGCGATGATGTGCTTAGGGAAACAGCTAAAAGATTGAAAAAAGAATTACGTGATTCCGATGTTTCAGCAAGGATCGGAGGGGATGAGTTCACCCTGTTGTTACCTGATACAAATGCAGCAGCGGCAGAAAATGTAGCTCGTAAAGTATTAGCTAGTTTGTTGCAGCCTTATCTTTTAAAAGGTGAAAAAATTACACTAGGTAGCAGTATTGGAATTGCAATATACCCTCAAGATAGTGAAAATGGAAATGATTTACTCCAATTGGCAGATATAGCTATGTATCACGCTAAGAAAAGCAAAAGTGGTTTTTCATTTTATTCATCAAGACTGAAGTAAATAAACTCAAAAACCTGCTGGAGCAAAAAGGCTATTAATCGTTCCAAAATTTTTGACGCCTTCTCCAAAGGGAGAAGGCAGGGATGAGGGGGAAATAATAATGACAGAACTTAGGGAGGCAGTAACAAATAATATACCCAGCTCTCTTGTCTTTTTATCCCTCCTTGGCTCTTCTCAATCGGCACATAGAGTAACTATGCTTCTCTTGAGAACAACCAAGGAGAAATAAAAATCCTACGAGATCTAGGTACATTATTTATTACTGACTCCCTTATTGAATGATTAATAGTTAGAAATCGGGAGCTTATTTCATGCACGTTCCTAAAGTAATCAATATGCTGTAAAATTAACCAGATAAAATTAACACAGCATGGAAGCTTGTTCGAGCCTTACAACCTTCCTAATTGAAAAATTAAAAACTTAATGATTATGATTGATCTAATGATGCAGGTCAGAAGAAGTTTATTTATCCTGCTTTTCCTGCTTGTAAATAGTTGCAGCTACCTTATGTCTTCGGCAACAGAAGATTTTGGTGAAAATTTAAAGTACGCCATTCTAAATCAAAACGACCCGAAAATTGTAGCTGAAGCGCTACCAGCCTACTTGTTATTGCAAGAATCATTATTAGTAAAAGACCCTGATAATGAAGTGTTACTGATGAGTACAGCAAACTTATATGCATCGTATAATACCTTAGTTGATAATTTAGACCCGATAAGGAAACAACGCTTTAGCCAAAAATCCTTTGATCTTGCATTGCATGCAGCTTGTTTATATAAACAAGATTTTTGTGAATTAAATACCCGTAAATATGATGATTTTACGGCTATCATTGAACATTCTACTGTAGATGATTTAGATATTCTTTATAGCTTAGGGGCAAGGTGGGTTAATTGGATACAGGCTAATCAGACAGATTGGAATGCTATTGCACAATTGGCTCAAGTGAAGTTCATCATGAATCATGTGATAACGATAAAAGAAGATTATAAACAAGGCGAAGCTTATTTATACTCAGGTGTTATGGAAAGTATTATACCGCCAGCTTTAGGGGGTAAACCTGATCTGGCTAAACATAGTTTTGAAAAAGCCTTGCAGTTATCAAATCATAGAAACCTGATGGTATATGTTTTATATGCTAAACATTATGCTCGGATGATGTTTGACCGTGACTTACATGATAGCTTATTAAATAAAGTAATTAACGCATCAGCAAAGCAAGATAAATTAACCTTGAGTAATACACTAGCAAAACAAATGGCAAACAGATTATTGCAAAGTGCAGATGATTATTTTTAATGTTTAGGGACTTGCAAGTAATGAATATACCCCTATTGCGTAGGATTTTTGTTCGTATTCAACTAACACATGGATGTGTGTAGGTAGAGTAATGCAGGAGCAATTACCGAGGCGTATAAATAAGCGCATAGCAAGCTACGCAACTATTTATACAACGCGGAAGACGGACAAAAAGGCAAGTGAGTTGCTCAAGTTATTTCGTGCACGTTCCTTATGCATCATTTAGCCTATTAATTAAAGCTACATAATGTAGGAGCGTCCGCTCTCGGCGCGATTAATAATGGATTGTTTTTAGAGAAAAGAGCTTGGCTTTATTCGCGCTAAGGATGGACGCTCCTACAAAGTACAGTTATTCAAAGACACTGAATAGTGACATTATTTTTTACATAGAGATTTAACCCCACAAAACTTTTTATATGAAATCAATTCCTTTAAAGTGGACATTATTTGTTCCTTTGTTATTCCTTATTTTTTCGACTAATGCATCAGCACTGACTATTAAGATTGCTACCTTATCTCCTGGTGGATCTTTCTGGATGCAAAAAATGCGTGAAGGCAGTGATGAAATATCACAAAAAACGGAGGGTCGGGTTAAATTTAAGTTTTATCCAGGCGGTGTGATGGGTAAAGATAAGGATGTCTTAAGAAAAATCAGGTTACGACAATTGCATGGTGCAGCAATTACGGGTAGCTCAATGAGTCATATTTACCCCGATATTCAAATTTATAATTTAATTCTGAAGTTTCGTGGTTTAGAAGAAGTTGACTTTATCAGAGAGAAAATGGATGACGAGTTAACAGCTGGTCTTGAAAAAAATGGTTTTGTTTCGTTGGGGTTTGCTGAAATAGGCATGGCATTTATTATGTCGGTAGAACCTGTCCGGGAATTAGAGCATATGAGATCTCGCAAAGCCTGGGTACCCGAAAACAATGAACTGGCTTTAGTTGCATTACAAGCCTTTTCTATTTCGCCGATTCCTTTACCATTACGCGATGTGTTAATGGGCTTGCAAACTAATATGATTGATATTGTAGCGGGCTCTCCAGTAGCGGCCTTAGCTTTGCAGTGGCATACAAAAGTAAAGTATGTAACTGATCTGCCATTATCTTATATTTTTGGGGCCTTGGTTATTGATCAGAAAGTCTTTAAAAAAATATCTAAAGAAGATCAGGTTATAGTCAAATCAGTGATGGGGGCTGTTATTAGAGAGCTAGATAAGAAAAATAGACAAGATAATCTGCTGGCTAAACAAGCGATGATTAAGCAGGGGATTCAGTTTATTAAGCCAACTAAAGCAGCGGCTGATGAATTGAGAGAGAAAATAGCTTTTGCCAATGAGAAGCTAGAGAAAGATGGTAATTTAACACCTGCTACTGTGGATAAAATGAATAAGCTATTAGCTGATTTTAGAAGACAAAATCCATGAGTGGTTTAAAAAAGTTTTATCAATTACTGTTAAAAACAGAAAATAGCCTTTTGGTAGGTTTACTGTTATTAATGGTGACTATTGCCGTAATACAAATAGTGATGCGAAATTTTATGGGGGCAGGCTTGATTTGGGCGGAGTCTTTATTGCGCATTACGGTACTTTGGTTGGCACTTTTAGGTGCGATGGTGGCTAGTCGAAATGATAGGCATATTGCTATTGATGTGTTGGTTGATAAATTACCTGAAAATGCTAAATATATTGTGATGCGAATGAGTCGAATCGTCACCGCATTAATTTGTTTTGTTGTCGCTTGGTATAGCTTCAAATTTGTTATTGATGAGTATCAATATGGCGGTATTGCTTTTGGCTTTGTTCCGCATTGGCTTTGTGCAGCCATTATTCCTTTTGCATTATTGATTATGGCTATTCGTTATTTGGTCTCTGCATTTTTGATTGAGCATAAGACAGAGGGGCAATTATGATGATAACAGTATTGGTTATATTGATTCTACTGATGGGGCTGTTGGGCGTTCCTTTGTTTGCGATGATTTTGGCCGCGACCATGCTGGGGTTTTACACTGCCGAAGTTGACTTCATTATTATTGCAGCAGAACTGTATCGCTTAGCGGGAACGCCGATGCTGATTGCCTTGCCTCTGTTTGCTTTTGTTGGGTATATCTTATCGGAAAGTAATACTTCAGAACGCTTATTGCGATTAACCCGGGTATTTTTTGGTTGGATGCCAACAGGTTTAGCCATTGTATCATTGGTTATCTGTGCTGTTTTTACCGCTTTTACCGGGGCATCAGGTATTACTATTGTTGCTTTAGGTGCATTACTATTACCTGCATTAATTAAAGATGGTTATGAAGAAAGGTTTAGTTTAGGCCTGGTGACGACCAGTGGTAGCTTAGGGCTGTTACTACCACCTTCAATTCCATTGATTCTATATGGCATTATTGTTCAGCAAATGAACTTGGGACAGAAGTTCACCTTGCAAGAGTTATTTATGGCTGGATTGCTGCCTGCGATGTTGATGATTATTATGCTAGCAATGTGGGCAGGCTGGAAATCACGACACATAAAGTTAGAAAAAACACCTTTTTCAGCCACTGAAGCCATTGCCGCAGTGAGAGAAGCGGCTTGGGAATTACCCTTGCCGCTTTTTATTGGGGTTGGGATATTCGGCGGTTATCTGGCTATATCAGAAGTGGCTGCAGCAACGGTAGTGTATATCACTATTGTTGAGGTGTTTATTTATAAAGAAATTAAAATCAAGACCTTACAAAAAGTTGTTGTTGAATCCATGACAATGGTGGGCGGTATCTTAATGATATTAGGGGTTTCCCTGGCCTTTACTAATTATCTGGTCGATGCCGAAATCCCCATGCATTTATTTGAATGGATTAAAGGTAATGTGGATAGCAAGTTAACTTTCTTGATATTACTCAACATCTTCTTACTTATCTTGGGTGCCATTTTAGATATTTTCTCAGCACTGGTTATTATTGTGCCGTTAATTGTCCCTATTGCCATAAGCTATGGTGTTCACCCTATTCATTTAGGCGTTATCTTTTTGGCAAATATGCAAATTGGTTACTTTACACCCCCCGTTGGCATGAACCTGTTTATTGCAAGTTACCGCTTTAATAAATCGATCACAGAGCTTTATAAAGCAACGATTCCTTTTATGATCATACTAATGGTAGCTGTACTCATTATTACCTATGTACCGTGGTTGAGTCTTTGGTTTATGGATTAGACTGTAAGAGCATAGGGTGCCCACGGGTCTAAAAGCCTTCTCCAAAGGGATGCCTACATGGAAGTAGGTAAGGGAGTCAGTAATAAATAATGTACCTAGATCTCGTAGGATTTTTGTTTCTCCTTGGCTCTTCTCAAGAGAAGCATAGTTACTCTATGTGCCGATTGAGACGAGCCAAGGAGGGATAAAAAGACAAGAGAGCTGGGTATATTATTTGTTACTGCCTCCCTAAGTAGAGCAATGCAGGAGCCATTGCCGAGAAGGTTGGATGAGGGGGAAATAAATAATTCTCTTCTTCAAAAAAATATTGATCTTTCTCGGCTGCGACTAATAGTTTCCACTCTAGGTGTG
>CAZMQH010000106.1:0-7643 GCA_964568245.1 uncultured Methylomarinum sp. | reverse complement strand
ACTCAAAAGGGCTTTCCCTCGCGACGGTTTCTATTCTCGGACAGCCTCCTAGTATTTAAGTCAGGAATAGAAGCATCTTTATTTGCTTCCTTATCGGGATAACAGTATAACAAATAACAAATGGTTTATTTATAGGTAAAGTAGATGTCAGATTCATCCCATATTGTCTGTTCACATTGCAATGTGGTTAATCGCATTGTGAATACTCGCTTGAGTGATAAGCCTAAGTGCGGTCGCTGTAAGCAAGTTTTGTTTAGTGGGCATCCTGTTGAATTAACCGCAAAAACTTTTACCCAACATATTAATCGCAATGATATTGCTGTTGTGGTCGATTTTTGGGCGCCGTGGTGTGGGCCTTGTAAAATGATGGCACCAGCATATACTCAAGCCGCTGCTCAATTAGAGCCATATGTCAGATTGGCTAAAGTTAATACAGAGCAAGAACAAGGATTGGCAGGGCAATATAATATTCGTAGTATTCCAACACTTGCCATTTTTAAAAAGGGTAAAGAAATAGCTAGGCAAGCAGGAGCCATGAGTGTAGAAGATATTGTTCGTTGGGTGAAATTATCTATTTAGCTTACTTTGTTTCAGCTTTAATCCTGTCAGATACACGATTGAATTTAATTGGCTTGGGTAGATGAGGTGTTAACAGTTCTGTATTTATCCAGAGTTGTTCCGATGCAGCCTTTAAATGAAATTGCTGGATAACGCTACCTGTACTAGTGGTACTTTCAACAATAAGAGTATTACTTTCCCACCCTTCCACGCTCTACAGCAGCTATAAAATCAGTTTTTGAAGTTCGTTGGCTTCAGAGAAACCCTGTAATGGAGTGTCTCTTTTGGCTAATACAGGTACTTAGGAACGTGCACGAAATAACTTGAGCAACTAACTTGTCTTTTTGTCCATCTTCCGCGTTGTATAAATAGTTGCGTAGCTTGCTATGCGCTTATTTATACGCCTCGGTAATTGCTCCTGCATTACTCTACCTACACACATCCATGTGTTAGTTGAATACGAACAAAAATCCTGCGCCAGTTGCTCAAGTTATTCCGTGCGCGTTCCTTAATAAGATAAATATTCATTAAGTAAATCGTTATTTGTATTTTGAGTTGTGTCAGCATATTTATTTTTTATAATTAAAATATCTTCAAGATTATCAATAAATAATTTAGCTAAAATAGGGTCAAAATGTTTACCTGACTCAGAGCTGATTAATTCCATTGCACTATCAATGCTCCATGCTTTTTTGTATGGGCGTTCCGTAGTGAGAGCGTCAAAAACATCAACAATCGCAACGATACGGCCGTAAAGGGGGATGTCTGTGCCTTTAAGTCCTTTAGGATAACCGCTACCATCCCATTTTTCGTGGTGATTTGCTGCAATAATACTGGCTTGTTGTAATAACTTGTTATTTGAACGGTTTAGAATATTCTCACCAATAGTGGCATGCCGTTTCATAACGGTCCATTCTTTACCGTCTAACCGCCCCGGTTTCAATAGTATTTTATCTGGAATACCAATCTTACCCACATCATGCATAGGTGCAGAATATAATAGAGATTCAGCTTCTTTATCACTCATTCCCATCGCTTTAGCTAAACATTGAGAGTAGTGACCTACACGAATAGTATGCATACCCGTTTCTGAATCTCGAAATTCGGCAGCATAGCCTAAACACTCAATGACTTCTATTTGGGATTCTTTTAATTCTTGGCTGCGGTGTTCAATGGCTGTAACAATTGATTTGTTATAAAAATTAAGCTCTTTAAAAGAGAGAAATGTCGATAACAAGTGGTGAATGCGAAATAATATTTCTTGATCATTAATAGGGGTGCGAACAAAATCTTTGATGACACCATCAATATTTGGAATGCAGTGGCTGTGGTCGTTGATTAAAAGAACGGGAGGCAAATCAATATCAGTAGCAAAGGTTGCTAGTTTAGCGATAAGCTCTGTGAGTGATAAGTCAACTAAAGGGCTTAAAATTATTAAGGAGGGCGGAGTGACTAAATACAACTCCATGGCAGCTTTAAAATTGTTGCTGCCCTGTATATTTTGATAGTGATTAGTCTTGAGAAGCGTAGTGACTTTATCTAAATAATCTTCACTAATAATAAGAATGTCGGCTTCTGTCCCTAAATCTAGTAAATCATCTATCATTTTTTTGTGTACAAGAAAAAATCTAATTTGATTTAAGTGTAGTTGTTTTTTAGGGTATTACAAGAGATGATAATAAAAAAGACTCAGGTGTTTGTTAGAGTTTATTGTCACTTATTAGTCTTGTGGTAACTGCCAATTAATCGCTTCTTTTTGATGTTGTTTTAGATAATCATTAGCCTGACTGAAATGCTGACAACCCAAAAAACCACGATAAGCTGACAAAGGTGAGGGATGGGGAGCTTTTAGTACACAATGTCGGGAACTATCAATAATGGCACCCTTTTTTTGCGCGTAACTGCCCCATAATAAGAACACGACCTGTTCACATTCTTTATTGACTATTTCAATGATTTTGTCGGTAAATTGTTCCCAGCCTTTGCCCTGGTGAGCATTGGCTTTTGAGTCTTCTACTGTTAATACCGCATTAAGTAATAATACGCCTTGTTTTGCCCAGCTTTCTAAGTAGCCGTGATTTGCTGGAGTAATACTTAAATCTGTTTCTAGTTCTTTATACATATTGACTAGCGAGGGCGGTGTTTTTATCCCTGGTAATACTGAGAAGCAGAGTCCGTGAGCTTGCCCTGGTTGATGATAGGGGTCTTGTCCTAAAATAACTACTTTTACCTTATCTAAGGGGGTGGTTTCTAAAGCGTGAAACCAATTGGATGAATGAGGGTAAATTACTTTTTTGGCCTCTTTTTCAGCGCGCAAAAAAGCCTTTAGTTGTTGCATGTAGGGTGCATTAAACTCTCCAGCTAATACCGCCTGCCATGTGGGGGCGTTGTCTAAAACCACAAATGCTCCTGATTTTTTAATATAGAAAAATAAAGTGAGTGACTAAAGCCGGGTGTGGCAGCTTTGAATGATAAAAGCAATATCTCTTCTAAGGCCAAGATGACAACATTCCTCATCAGAATATTATCTATCAAACCAAAGTTGTAGTGCTATCAGACTAATTTTGGGGTTTCTTACGACAGCCACGAATTATTTCACCACGTTGTCTATGATGATTGCCACTAATCATAATCAATGATAAATAATTAACTTTTTCACCTTGTAAGCTAGCAACATCATGAATAATGCGTTCTTCAGGTGAGCCCGCTTTTTCAATAAAACAGCTATTGGCTAATAAGTCTTTATTGTGTAAAAGCTCAATAATATCATCCAGAATAGGTTTTACTTTTAATAGTATTAAGGTATCAAAATCACTCAACAGAGAATCAATCATTCCCAGTCCATAGCCTGCTGGAATAATAGCAACAGTATCGTCAGTATCAGCTAATGGCATATTTGCACGAGCTGCGGCAGCATTAAAAGACGTGACGCCAGGAATGGTTTCTACTTCAATCGATTCATCTAAGCCTTTAACTGTTTTAGCCAAATGCTGAAAGGTTGAAAAAGTAGAGGCATCGCCTTCCACTAGAAATACAACATCATGCCCTTGCTGTAATATTTCAATCACGGTTTCAGCCGCTTGCAACCAGTACTTAGCTAATATCTCCTTATCATGAGTCATCGGGAAGATTAATTCAGTACTATTTTCGGGCAGTGAAAGCCCCGCTTGCAAGGCAATTTGCAAAGCGTAACTGGTTTTACCTTTCCTTTTAACAGGATAAGTCCAGTAAGCATCCGATTGTAATAAAGACCACGAGCGGCGGGTGATTAAATCTGGATCACCTGGACCTAAGGAAGCGCCATATAATGTGCCGATCATGTGTTTTCCCTTTGTGCTGAAACCACCCAAACTGGGTTTTCGGCTTGCATTCTGTGCATATGTAAAATAGGTTGGCTGCGGGAGGCTTGTAGTTGAGTCATATCCCAATTAGCATCAAGCATTTTTAATGTTTCAATGGCGGTTGCCATATTTTCAATGGTGACAAAATTCATCACTAACCAGCCGTCAGTATTTAAACGCTTTAAACATAGCTTAATTAATTCAGCGAGTTCTCCACCGGTACCACCGACAAAAATTGCATCAGGGTTTGGCCATGCATCTAAGCCAATAGGTGCTTTATTATTAATTAAATGATAATTATAAATACCCAGTTGCTCGGCATTTTTACCCGCAATTTCAAAATCAGCAATGTTTTTTTCTATCGCATAAACATAACCGTGCTTACATAAACGAGCGGCTTCCAAACCAACAGAACCTGATCCTGCACCAATATCCCAAACAATGCTGTCAGGTCTTAATTGCATGCGGGCAAGAGAAACGGCTCTTATTTCACGTTTAGTAATTAAACCTTTATCTGGTTTGCGCTGATAAAAATCACTGTCTTGCAAACCAAATGAAATATTGGTTTGCAAGGGCTGTTTACGATTTAAAATAACAATATTATTACCATTAAATGATTGGTCAGCAATAAATTCGACTGATTCCCCGTGAAGTACTTTTTCATCCTCACACAATAAATTTTCAGCCACTGAAATCTCAAATTGATTAGCTATATTTTCAATCAATAGCATTTTAGCAATACGATCAGGGGTGTTTTCTGGCCCTGTTAAAATAGCTAATTTATGGTGATTGAAAAGGGCTTGTAATAAGGGGTAAAAGCCATGTTCAGGCCCTGCGCCTTTAGTCCAATCCCCTGCATCTTTGCTATGTACGGAGACAATCTTAGCATCTTGCCAAGATAAGCCTATTTGCGCAAAAGCCAGTTGAATTGAGGAAATGTTGGGGATTATTTGTAATTGAGCAGTAGGGAGTTTTTTATACAAATAACTAGCAATACCGTGGCATAAAGGATCTCCAGTGGCTAAAACTACCACTTGTAGCTTAGCTTGTAAGGCTTCAGTAATCCAGACAGGCACAGCTTTTAAATGACCGGTTAAATCTTTTTGTTCTGCTTTTGCTATTTGTTTAGAAAATAGCTTTAAAGTACGGCTTGCTCCAATGACAAGATTGGCAGACTGGATAATGTTTAGTGTATCGGCAGTTAAGCCGTGTACGCCATTATCTAGCACACCTATAATTTTACATGTCATTTATGTTCCTCATATTCTGACAGTTTCTGTCCCTCAAAATCACAGATTAAAATACGGTAAGTAAATTTATCGGGGTAACGGGATTTTAAAGTACTGACCACTCGCTTAGATAATTCATGGTAAAACTCAGTCATTAAGCCAAGCTCCTCCATCACTTCACCTGCGAAACGTGCGGTTTCATTTTGACTGATGGCATCACATGTTTCTTGAGGTGCGCCAGCGACTTTAGCAATATCAGCTAATAATTGAGTATTAACAGGGTTTCTACGTGCATGGGTAATCACTTCACCCTGGGCAATTTTAGTCAGTTTACCGACCATGCCGCCAATAATAATCTGCCGAATATTGTTTTGTTCGGCTGCGTCTAAAGCGGGGCCTAAAAAATCACCCATTTGTACAAAACAGGCAGCTTGTAAATCAGGCAATTGGCGTAAGGTAAACTTTTCAGTACGGCCGCCAGTAGTTAAAACGACAGTATCTAAACCTTGGTTGGCTGCTACTTCAATCCCCTGGACTACACTGGCGCGAAAAGCGGCAGTGGAATAGGGGTGAACAATACCTGTGGTACCCAAAATAGAAATTCCGCCGACAATACCCAAGCGGTCATTTAAGGTTTTTTTTGCCATTTCTAGCCCACCTGGGACAGAAATTGTGACTTTTAAACCTTGTTTTTGTAACAGTTGATCGGCCACTTCTCGTACATTGTCTGCAATATTTTTGCGCGGTACAGGATTGATGGCAGGGCCATTAACCTCAAGGCCTAAGCCGCGCATAGTAATAGTACCAACACCAGCACCACCGGTTAAAATAATTTGATTGATCTGTTCAGGTAAAAATTCAACATCTGCAGTTAAGTGAGCTTTGTCGGTACAATCAGGATCATCACCTGCATCTTTTATGACGACAGCATGGGCGTAGTTTGAATCGCAAAAACCCTCAGTCACGGCAAAGGTGACACGTTGACCATTGGGTAGTATAGATTCAATTTGTTCAGGCACATGCCCTGTCACTAAACCAATAGTGGCTGCGCGTGCAGCGGCAGCTGAACAGGCACCCGTGGTAAATCCTTTGCGAGTACCTTTAGGTTTTCTAGCTTGCATAAGCGTTATTTGCTTTGGGTTTCGGCTAAGGCTAATAGCGCGTGAATAGCCGAAACAACCAAGGTAGAGCCACCTTTGCGGCCATGAGTAATAATCCAAGGTACATCAGCCAATAATTCTAATTCCGCTTTAGATTCAGCCGCAGAAACAAACCCTACCGGCATGCCCACAATAAGCGCAGGTTTAAGCTGGTCTTGTTTAATTAAACGAATCACTTCCAATAAAGCGGTTGGTGCGTTACCCACCGCAATAATACTGTCCTCTAATAAACCCGCTTTATGGGCTTTGCGCATGGCTTGAACCGCACGGGTGGTATTTTCAGCCTTAGCTTGAGTAATCACATCTTCATCAGAAATAAAATGATGAGTATTCACTCCAAAATGACTTAAGCGAGGCTTAGATAATCCTACACAAATCATCTCAACATCAGCCACAATCGGTGCGCCCGATAAAATAGCAGCTAGACCTGCTTTAACTGCCTGTGAGTGAAAACGAGCTAAACCATTAAATTCAAAATCAGCGGTTGCATGAATCATGCGACGTACAATATTCCATTGCGCATCGGTATAACTATGCGGGCCGACTTCCTTATCAACAATAGCAAAGGAATCATGCTCAATTTTTTGACCCGCTTGGGTCAGTTGCTCGGTAACAGTGTTTTGGCTCATAATGGGCTATCGAAGAATGTAAGAATTGATACAGTATAATACTTTGTAAAGCTTTCTAGCAAAGACGCTGTGATATTTTGGAGTAATGAATTATGTCAACCGTTATACAAACTAGCTCTATTAGTACTGAGGAATATTTGCAAGGTGAATTAACCAGTGACGTGAAGCATGAGTTAATTGATGGGCAAGCTTATGCAATGGCTGGAGCTAGTGCTAGTCATGAAAGAATATCAATGACTATTGCTAGAAAATTTGGTAATCATTTAGAAAACTTACCTTGTGAACCTTTTGGTTCAGATATGAAGGTAAAAGCAGGTTTAAATTTTTTTTACCCTGATCTTTCGGTTGATTGTGAGTTTGATGAGTCACAGCCTTATTTTACAGAAACCCCCATTATCATTGTTGAAGTGCTCTCTAAATCCACCCGTAAAACAGATCAAACCATTAAACGCAGAGCTTATCTTAATCTTCCTAGCCTGCAAGAGTATGTGTTAATCGAACAAGGCTTCGTTGATATTGAAGTGATTAGGCGCAGCGAGGGCTGGCAATCAGAACATTATTACTTAGGGGATGACGTGACCTTTGAGTCTATTGAATTAACTTTACGGGTAGAGGAAATTTATCACCGAGTACAAAATGAAGATATGATGGAGTTTATGGCGAATAATGAGGGTTAATAAAAGTCTAATCTCATTAGGGAGTCAGTAATAAATAATGTACCTAGAT
>CAZMQH010000105.1:0-7684 GCA_964568245.1 uncultured Methylomarinum sp. | reverse complement strand
TCCAGAAAAACAGCAAAAAACATCAGCGACATTAACATTAACATACCCACTTGCTGAAAATACATTTGTATTGTCTCAGACACTGGGCTTCCTTTAATCGCTTCAATGGCAAAAAACATTAAATGACCACCATCTAATACAGGTATAGGCAAAAGGTTTAGTATGCCCAAACTTATGCTTACAATGGCTAGAAACTTGAAAAAAGGAACAATACCTAACTCAGCTGACTGTCCTGCGTATTGTGCAATACTAATGGGTCCACTTAAGTTTTTAGCCGATGCTTTTCCTGTCAGCATTTTGGCCATCATTTCAACAGTGGTACTTGAATAAAACCATGTTTTATCTATTGCTGCCATTAATGCATCAACAGGAGGTAATGAATAGTTGACTTGTAAAGAACTGATTAAGTCTTCAGGTATATAAACACCCGCTCCAATTCGTCCAAAACTCTTGCTATCTGTTTCAACAACTTCAGGTGTGATATTCATTGAAAGATGAATACTTTCTCGCTCGACCATTAATTGAATGGCTTGTTCAGGACGACTCTTAACGAATTCAACCCATTGCATCCAGTCATTCATTATTTCATTATCAGCTGAAAGAATTAAGTCTCCAACTTGCAAACCCGCTGTTTGAGCAGGCGAATTATCGATAACTTTTCCAATAATAGGTTTTAAAACAGGAGTCCAAGGTTTTAAACCTAACTTTCCATACAAAATTTCTGGAGACTCGGCATCTTCTTTAGAAATCTCAAGCACTAGGTTTTTTTCTTGATCCTGACTATTCTTAACCAAAATAGTAATAGCACGCTCACCTTGCATAGCTGATGAAAATAACAAATTCATGGCCTCTGACCATGTGGGTACATTTTCACCATTAACGACTAGGATTTCATCACCCTCAGTAAACCCAGCTTTATCAGCTAATGTCCCAATTTCTATTTCGCCTACTATGGGTTTCATTCCTGTTTCACCAATAATGAAGACAGCCCACAATAAAACAACCGCTAATAATAAATTAAAAATAGGACCGGCAGCAACAATCGCTGATCGAGCAAATAATGACTGTCGATTAAAAGAAAAAGGCAGATCTTCTTCGCTCACATTCCCTTCTCTTTCATCAACCATTTTGACATAGCCACCTAAGGGTATTGCTGATAGAACATATTCTGTTGAATCTTGCGTTTTTTGATACGACCAGATCACCTTACCAAAGCCAATAGAAAACCTAAGCACCTTGACTCCAGCTTTTCTAGCAACCCAAAAGTGACCAAACTCATGGATTGAAACCAATAATCCAATAGCAACGATAAAATGAAAAACTGTGTACAAAAAATCCATTATTAGGATATTTCCTTTATGATTTTATAGGATACTTCTCTGGCTTCTGCATCAGCCTTTAAAATAATTTCTAGGGTATTCGCTTGATCAGCTGAAAATGTAGCCATACATTTTTCAATGATAAGAGGAATATCAGTAAATTTAATGCGTTCATTTAAGAACTCATCGACAGCAATTTCATTTGCTGCATTAAGCACTGTCGGCATAATACCGCCCATTTTGATTGCTTCATAAGCTAATCTTAAACAAGGAAACCTTTCTAGACTAGGTTCAGCAAAATCCATTTGTTTGACATCAAAAATATTTAAGGGTTCAACACCTGATTCAAAACGATCTGGCCATGCCATGGCATGAGCAATCGGCACACGCATATCAGGATTTCCCATTTGCGCTAAAACGGTCCCATCAACATAATCCACCATTGAATGAATAATGCTTTGTTTATGAATAACGACTTGAATATCATCTGGTGACATATTGAATAACAAACAGGCTTCTATTAACTCCAAACCTTTGTTCATCATAGTTGCAGAGTCTACTGAAATTTTACGACCCATTTTCCATTTAGGATGAGCCACCGCTTGAGCGACTGTTACATCATGTAATTCTTCAACTGGTGTTTCTCTAAAAGGACCGCCCGAAGCGGTTAATAAAATTCTACGTGCTTCTTTTACCGTATCCCCTGCTGTATATCCTGCCGGCATACACTGAAAAATAGCATTATGTTCACTATCAATAGGTAATAATTGAGCCCCTGATTCACGAACAGCCTGCATAAAAAGATTACCCGACATGACCAATGATTCTTTATTGGCTAATAGTACCGTTTTACCCGCTTTTGCAGCGGCTAAACTTGATAATAAACCTGCCGCCCCAACAATAGCCGCCATAACTGAGTCAACATTATCTAATGTCGAAACAACTTCTAAAGCACTAGCGCCTGACAAGACTTTAATATCAGAAACAGCCGATCCCTGTATTTTCTGTTTAAATAATTCTGCTTTATCTGCATTAACGACGACAACATACTCTGGTTTATGAACAATACACTGCTCATATAGCGTTTCAATATTGGTATTAGCGGTTAATGCAATAACTTTATATTTATCAGAATGTCTAGCAACAACATCTAATGTGCTAACGCCAATTGAGCCTGTTGCTCCGAGAATACAAATACCCTTCATGCAAATACACTCCGACCAATTAAGATAACACCCGCATAATAGAAAGGCGCAGCTGCAATAACACTATCAATACGATCTAATACGCCACCATGGCCAGGTAATATGGTGCCACTATCTTTTACGCCATTTATACGTTTAACTAAGCTAAAAAATAAATCGCCATAAATTGATATTAAAACAGTCAATATAGATAACATAATAAAGTCAGTAGCAATCAATATTGGATAATCATAATATAAGGCTAAAGCCACACCACAAACCAAGGCAGACCCCATTGCACCATACATACCCTGTATGGTTTTCCCAGGACTGACTAAAGGTGATAGCTTGTCTTTACCAAACTTTTTACCTGAGAAATAAGCCGCTATATCAGCCATCCAAATAAGCGTTAAGAAGTACATAACCGCTTCGGGGCCATAAAATGCTCTTAACTTAACCAAGAACATCCAAGCTGAAAACAGTACAAACCAGCCAATAAATACTTTGTAACGTTTTTTTAAATCTAAGGCCAATAACTCTTCCGGTGCTTTTCTGATCAATAGCATCATCATTATCCAAAAGATCACAGGGCCAACAACTAACCATTCAAGAAGCCCCGAGTAACTTTTGATATCAGGATAGGCAAATAACACAGCTAAAAACTCTAAGATGTATGTCCAAAAGAAGATGAATAGCATAGGTAAAACTAACGATACTAAAAATAATATTTTTCCTACTAGACTGTCAATTGAAGATAATCCAGTCCATTCCCAAGCTGCAATTAAAACGATCACCCCAATAAAAAGATAAAAGTAGTCAAGAGGTAAGGTGAAAATAGCGGTAATAGCAACAGAGACTAAAACCAAGGCAGTTATAATTCGTTGAAATAGCATAATTCTAATTATTATTGTGTTTTTGAATTGGTTGATTCTATGATTTGTTCACCTGTATGCCCAAATCGTCGCTGCCTGTTTTTAAAGCTATTAATAGCCTTATCAAGTAGCGTTTTATCAAAATCGGGCCAAAGTGTATTTGTAAAATAAAATTCTGTATAAGCTAGTTGCCATAACAAAAAATTACTTATTCTCTCTTCACCACCCGATCGAATAAAAAAATCAGGTTCAGGAAGGTGTGCAGTTGAAAGGTGCTCATTGATCACTGATTCATTAATATCTTCAGCTTGCAACTCGCCTGTTGCAATTTTAGCTGTGACTTTTTTAAAAGCTTCGGTTATATCCCATCGGCCACCATAATTTGCTGCAATAACAAGATTAAGTCCCGTATTGTTTTCTGTCTGCATTTCAGCAGAAGTGATTTTAGCTTGCAAGCTATCAGAAAAAGCACTTTTATCACCAACAATATGCAGTCTAATATTATTTTTATCTAGCTTATCTACCTGTGACTGTAGCGTTCCCATAAACAGTTCCATCAACATGTTGACTTCTTTTTTGGGGCGACGCCAATTTTCACTACTAAAAGCAAATAAAGATAACACTTGTATCTTTTCTTGTACGCAATATTCAACAACTTTTCTTACAGTTTTAACACCAGCCCTATGCCCAACAATCCTAGGCATCAATTTCTTTTTTGCCCAGCGACCATTCCCGTCCATGATGATAGCAATATGACGTGGATTACCGTTATCTGTCATTGATTTATCCATTAATTAATAGTGATTATAAAATCACATAGAAAGTAAATCGGCCTCTTTTATTTCGAGGTATTTTTCAATTTCTTTGATATATTTATCTGTGATTTGCTGAACTTTTTCTTCACCATCATGTGCCTCATCTTCTGAAACCATTTTTTCTTTCAAGGCTTCTTTTATATCAGAATTTGCATCACGACGAATATTTCTAACTGCAACCCGGCCTAATTCAGCTTCATGTTTTACGACTTTAACAAGGTCGCGACGACGCTCTTCCGTTAAAGGAGGTAAAGGGATTCTAATAACAACCCCTTGAGTGGTTGGGTTTAAACCCAAATCTGAAGTCATAATAGCTTTTTCTATGGCCTTAACCATATCTTTTTCCCAAGGCGATACTTTTAAAGTACGTGAATCTTCCACCGAGACATTAGCCACTTGTGACAAGGGAGTTTCTGATCCGTAATATGAAACTGAAATTTGATCTAATAAACTAGGATGAGCACGCCCTGTTCTTATTTTTGTAAAGGCTTTTTGTAAGGCTTCGACACTTTTACCCATTCTTACAGAAGCATCTTGCTGTATATCATTAATCATTCTGTGTATTCCTAACCTTTTTCAATTAAAGTTCCAATATCTTCACCTTGCATAAGGCGCATGATCGATCCTGGTTCAAAAATATTCATTACCCGCATAGGAAGATCATTTTCCCTACATAATACTAAAGCAGTCGTGTCCATAACATTCAAGCGTTGGTCTAATGCTTCATCATAAGTCACTCTTGAATAAAACTTAGCATCTTTATCTTTTTCTGGGTCAGCCGAGTAAACACCTTTTACTTTAGTTGCTTTAATCATCAACTCAGCATTAACTTCTATCGCTCGAAGACTTGCTGCCGAATCCGTGGTAAAAAAAGGATTGCCAGTCCCTGCTGCAAAAATCACAACACGTCCTTTTTCTAAATGCCTTACTGCTTTACGACGAATATAATCTTCACAAACCTGGTTTATTTTCAGTGCAGTCATCACTCTGACTTGTTGCTCAAGATGCTCAAGTGCATCTTGCATAGCTAATGCATTAATAACAGTGGCCAACATTCCCATTTGGTCACTTGTTACTCTATTTAAACTTTCAGATGCCATTTCAGCACCTCGCAATATATTCCCGCCACCTATTACAAGCCCAACTTCAACACCTGCATCACATAACTCTTTAACTTCAGCTGCAAGGCGGTTAATTATAACGGGATCAATGCTACCACCTTTTTCACTCATTAAAGCTTCACCACTTAACTTGAGTAAAATTCGTTTGCAAATCATTTGAGTCATAACCAAAAATCCTATCAATAATAATTAGGTGGGAGTACAAAAAGAAATAAAGCCTATCCTTCTGAATATATTACATATTTTCTAGCACTTAACCACTTCCTTGTGGTTAATATAAATACCTAATTAAATAGGTATTTATATTAGGGAGTCAGTAATAAATAATGTACCTAGATCTCGTAGGATTTTTGTTTCTCCTTGGCTCTTCTCAAGAGAAGCATAGTTACTCTATGTGCCGATTGAGACGAGCCAAGGAGGGATAAAAAGACAAGAGAGCTGAGTATATTATTTGTTACTGCCTCCCTTAGGCCTTTGCTGCTTGTCTTACTTCTTCTGCAAAATCTAACGCTTCTTTCTCAATGCCTTCACCTACTTCAAATCGAGCAAAACGAACAACAGAGTTATCTTTTGATTTAGTTAATTGAGCAACCGTCATTTTATCGTCTTTGATAAATGCTTGCCCTTCAAGTGTGATTTCAGATAGGAATTTTTTAATTCTACCTGTAATCATTTTCTCAACAATTTCTGGTTTTTTACCACTTTCTAGTGCTTGAGCCGTAAAGATTTCTTTTTCTTTTTCAATCAAATCTGCTGAAACTTCAGATTCAGAAACACAAGCCGGATTAACCGCAGCAATGTGCATTGAAATATCTTTACCTAATTCAGTATCATTTTTTGCCATTTCAATAATAACGGCAATTTTACCACCATGTAGATAACAAGCTGTTCCACCATCAACATTTGAATATTTCTCAAAACGTCTAACTGAAATATTCTCACCCACTTTCGCAATTAAAGCACGACGAGTCATTTCAACAGTTTCACCATTGGCTAAAACCATATCAGCCAACTGCTCATTATTTTCAATATCACTGGTTAATAGTGCGGCTGTCAATGAATCAACAAATCCTTTGAAGTCTTCACTTTTTACAACAAAATCAGTTTCACTGTTAATTTCGATCATAGCCACTGTTTTACCATCGTCACTTGCTTTAATACCGATAGCACCTTCAGCAGCGACACGGCCTGCTTTCTTATCTGCTTTAGCAAGGCCTGATTTACGCATATTTTCAATAGCTAATTCCATATCG
The DNA here is from genome assembly GCA_964568245.1 of uncultured Methylomarinum sp. GTDB lineage: Bacteria > Pseudomonadota > Gammaproteobacteria > Methylococcales > Methylomonadaceae > QPIN01. The sequence continues at coordinate 1,120 of CAZMQH010000105.1, read as the reverse complement.
CCATCAGCTTCTTTCAAATTCTTTTTGCATTCCATCATTCCAGAACCTGTTCTTTGACGAAGCTCCTTAACCATTACAGCCGTAATTTTCATTCTATCTAACCCTTAAATTCTTTACTAAAAAAACGCCCCCAATAAAAATAAAGGAGGCGTTTAAAATGGCCATAGTCTACCTACAACCAAACTTTTCTCAGCGATTAAGCTTTTTCTGTTTTTTCTTCAACAAAATCTTCAGATTTTGCTGATGCAGCCAAGCCCGCTGATTTTGCTTCTAAAACTGCTGCAGAAGCAGTTTGGCAATATAACTTGATAGCACGAATTGAATCGTCATTACCAGGAATAACGTAATCAATACCAGCTGGTGAGTTATTTGAATCAACGATACCTACAACAGGAATACCTAATTTTATCGCTTCATTTACTGCATTTTTTTCGTAGCCAACATCTAATACGAAAAGTACATCTGGTGTACCACGCATATCTTTAATACCACCAAGACTACGATCAAGTTTTTCCATTTCACGTTCCATACCTAAAGCTTCTTTTTTGCTAAACTTTTGGTACAAACTGCCATCAGCTTTCATTGCTTCTAATTCTTTTAAACGATTAATTGATTTTTTAATTGTTTTAAAGTTAGTCAACATACCACCTAACCAACGGTGGTTCACATAAGGCATCCCACAACGTTTTGCTTCTTCAGCCACTGTTTTACGCGCAGATTTTTTTGTACCAACAAACAAGATATTACCTTTGTTTGCAGTCATTTGACCTAGATAGTTCATCGCATCATTAAATAATGGAAGTGTTTGCTCTAAATCAATAATATAAATCTTGTTACGCGCACCAAAAAGGTATGAAGCCATTTTTGGGTTCCAGTAACGTGTTTGATGTCCAAAATGCACACCCGCTTCTAACATTTGACGCATTGACACTGCTGCCATTTTATTCTCCTAAAGTAATTCGGCCACTGCTTTAAAAGCAATCAACCTGGGTTTCGCCTCCACCTACCCCGCCTGGAAACCAGTTAAAAACCAGCACCCTACCAGCCGTGACGATAAATGTGAGTATTAATACAAAAATGAACTTACCTTTATACCATGCAAGTTCTTTATGAGCAATAT
>CAZMQH010000104.1:0-7719 GCA_964568245.1 uncultured Methylomarinum sp. | reverse complement strand
CCCTTAAGGCATAAAAAAACCCGCTTAATTACTTAAGCGGGTTTTTATTAAGAATTAACAGTGATGTTATTTCTTTTTGTTACGCTCTTGTACTTCTTTGATAACTTCTTCAGCTATATTTTTAGGACAAGGTAGGTAGTGAGAGAATTCCATAGAGAATTGTCCGCGACCTGATGTCATGGTGCGTAAATCGCCAATGTAGCCAAACATTTCACTCAATGCAACATCTGCTTTGATGCGAACGCCTGTTACGCCGGCTTCTTGTGATTTAATCATGCCACGGCGACGGTTGATGTCACCAATAACATCACCTACGTGATCTTCTGGTGTAAATACGTCAACAGCCATGATTGGCTCAATTAATTGAGGGCCAGCTTTAGGGATTGATTGACGATATGCTGCTCTCGCTGCGATTTCAAAAGCAACGGCTGATGAATCTACTGCGTGGTATGCGCCGTCAAGTAAAGTTACTTTAAAATCTAAGCAAGGAAATCCAGCTAAAACACCATTATCAATGCTGTTTTTAAAGCCTTTTTCTACTGCCGGCCAGAATTCTCTTGGTACGTTGCCGCCCGTTACTTTAGATTCAAAAATAAAACCAGTACCAGGTTCACCTGGTTCGATCATGTAATCGATTTTACCGTATTGACCTGAGCCACCAGACTGTTTCTTGTGTGTGTAGCTATCCTCAATGCTTTTAGTGATTGTTTCGCGGTAAGCAACTTGTGGCTTGCCAACTTCGACATCAATACCATGAGTACGTTTTAGGATATCAATTTTAATATCTAAATGAAGCTCGCCCATACCTCTTAGGATAGTCTCGCCGCTGTCTTCATCTGTTTCAACGCGGAAAGATGGATCTTCTGCAATCATTTTACCGATAGCAATACCCATTTTTTCAGAGCCAGCTTTGTCTTTTGGTGCGACAGCAATTGAGATAACTGGATCTGGGAAGACCATAGGCTCGAGAGTCGCTGGGTTTTTAGGGTCGCATAATGTGTGGCCTGTTTTCACGTTCTTCATGCCAACAACAGCGATAATATCACCCGCTTGTGCAGAGTCTAGCTCAATACGCTCATCAGCATGCATTTCAACCATACGGCCTACACGTTCTGATTTCCCAGTGAAGCTATTCATAATTGAATCGCCTTTATTCAATTTGCCAGAGTAAATTCGAATAAAAGTTAGGGCGCCGTAACGGTCATCCATGATTTTGAATGCTAATGCGCGGAAAGGCTTTTCTGGGTCAACAATTGCAAACTCACCTGTTTCTTCGCCTTCGTCATCCACTTCTGGCTGTGGTTTTACATCGGTTGGGCAAGGAAGGTAGTCAACAACGCCGTCCAGTACTAATTGAATGCCTTTGTTTTTAAATGCAGAGCCACAGAAAGTAGGGAAGAAATCAAGGTTGATGGTGCCTTTGCGGATGCATGCTTTGATGGTTTCTAGGTCTGGCTCTTCGCCATCCAAGTATTTTTCCATTGCATCATCGTCTTGCTCAACAGCTGTCTCGATTAGTTTCTCACGCCATTCTTCAACAAGTTCCACCATGTCTTCAGGAACATCCTGAATTTCATAGCCAGTTGGGTCGCCACTATCATCCCAAACCCATGATTTACGAGTTAATAGGTCAACAACACCAACGAAGTCGTCTTCTTCACCAATAGGTAAAACCATAACCAGTGGGTTTGCACCTAGCACGTCTTCAATTTGTTTGACTACGCGGTAGAAATCAGCGCCTAAACGATCCAGTTTGTTGACTAAAATAACACGAGCAACTTCTGATTCGTTAGCATAGCGCCAGTTTGTTTCTGATTGCGGCTCTACACCACCTGATCCACAGAAAACACCAATACCACCATCAAGAACTTTTAAAGAACGGTAAACTTCGATTGTGAAGTCAACGTGGCCTGGTGTGTCGATAATGTTAAAGCGGTAATCTTTCCAGAAACAAGAAGTAGCAGCTGATTGAATAGTAATGCCGCGTTCTTGTTCTTGTTCCATGAAGTCAGTGGTCGCTGCGCCATCATGTACTTCGCCTACTTTATGGATTTTTCCGGTAAGCTTTAAAATACGCTCAGTTGTTGTGGTTTTGCCAGCATCAACGTGGGCAAAGATACCAATGTTTCTATAGAGAGCTAGATCTGTCATGTGTATACTCTAAAAATGAAAATAAAAAAATGTAAATCCTCTTAATATAAGAAAAATTCTTTATATATAAGGGTATTTATACTTCTAGGCGAGTCGTTCCAATGATTGGTCTAACTAGCTTTTAAGGCGATAAATAAGGCGCTTGTTTTAGAATTCGAAGAATAAAAATAATTTATACTTCGAAAATCCTCCTATTTTACACTAAATTTAAAAGAAAGATTATTTATAGTGTAATGTTTTTCTTTTATGCTTGTTTATTATGTAATTCGTTTAGCTTTAGTAATGCATATAGAGTATCTAAAATAGGGCAGGGAATTCGTTGTCTTTTCGCCGCTCTAACGGTATTCCCAATGATGGCTTCAGTTTCCATCACCTTACCTTTTTCGTAATCTAGTAGCATGCTGGTTTTGTAAGCGGGCATGGCATAAGTATGATCTATGTTTGTATCTATACAAGAGTTTGGTAATTCGTGCCCACATGCCGTTGCTATTAGTAGAACTTCTTGCATGATGGATCTGATCAGCGACTCTTGGGTCGAGAGTATTTCTTGAGTGGATAAGCCTCCTGATAAAACCGAGAGGGGGTTAAATGATGAATTCCAAAGACACTTTAACCAGCGACTATTTATTATTTGATCAGTTGCTTGTGATTCAATGCCTGCATTGTTAATTAGATTGGCTAGCTGCTGTGATTTATTGGAGGATTCCGCTCTGTTTAAACTACCTAAGGTTAATTTTCCATAAGCCAAGTGGAGTGTTTCAGCAGGCTTTATCCTATTGCAGCAAATGAACGCCAAACCACTAATAATTTCATTGTCTGGAAATGCATCAAGCAATTCCTGCTCAATTTCAACACCATTCTGGATAAACACGATACAGGTTTTTTTGCTCACTGCGGCTTGAATTAATTTAACTCTATTAGTGTCAGGGGTGATTTTAGTGCAAAGAATTATATAATCTGCTTGGCCTTGGTATTCAGATGACGATTTTACTACTTGAGATGGGGTAAATGTCCAGTTACCAAGCTGGTTACTTTTGATGCTGTAACCCTGCTGTTTTACTATTTGATAGTCTGATCGACAGACAACAGACACCTCTGCGCCTGCTTTACTTAAAATAGCACCATAAAAACTACCAATTGCACCTGCACCCACGATGAGAATTTTATCTGTCATCTTAGTTTTCCTGATCACTCAGAATTTGTTTTAAAAAAGGAATGGTCAATTTGCGTTTTGCAGCCAAAGTGGCATGATTTATTTTATCAAGCAGTATCCATATTGACGGTAGGTCTCGGGCATAATGAGACATGAGGAATCTGCCAACATGAACGGGGATTTCAAAGCCAAGGTCATTGGCTTTATAGATAAGTGCATTAAGTTGCTGGTCTTCGTTTAAAGGAGCTATTTTTAAAGTAAGTCCCCAGTTCATTCGGGTTTTAAGGTCTGGTAGCTCAATTGCTAGATATTTTGGAGGGCAATTGGCAGATAAAACCAGCTGTTTATTGTTGTCTCGATGTAAGTTAAAAAAGTTAAAAAAGGCTAACTCCCATTGCGGATTGCCTGCAATTTTTTCGATATTATCAAAGCAGACAATATCGAAACTTTCTAAACCACTCAGCATTTCTGGGTCGGGTAAGTGCTGGTTATCAAATGCAAAATAGAAGCTGGTTTTATGCTGTTGATTGCTTTCTTGGCAGATAGCTTGTAACAGGTGCGTTTTGCCCGTGCCTATATCGCCCCATAAGAAAATTTGTTGTTCATTATGATCAAAAATTTGCTGTAAATGATTAATAACCTCGGCATTATTTCCTGAGTAGAAAGTATTAAAGTTTTGGTTTGATTGAAACTCAAACTGTAGGGGAAGTTGTTCTGGCACGAGCTTATTTTATTTTTTCGGCTTTATAAACGTAAAACGCACAGCCAGCACAAAGTAACAGGCTAAAAAAAACTTCTAACAAGGCATAGACTATTTCAGCAGGTGAGTTAAAAGCCTCGGCTACACCATGGGTAAAATAAAATAAGCTGATATAAGTCATCCAGGTGCAACTTTTTAAGTTAGCATTTAACAAGCCTCTAAAAGGTAATAATAAAGGGGTGATCACCGCAAATAGCACTAAAGAAATAGGTAAGTGAGTTGATGGAACTAAAATAGTATTCCAGAGCATTAGCAAGATAAATAAGCCAAAAAAACCTGTTAGTCCAAGGTAGTAATAGTAAATTCTTTTCATTTTAGATATGTTTTAGTGCCAATGCTGTTTTTGCTAGGCGGATACCGAGCGCTCGACAGATGGCCTTTTCATCGGCACTTAAATCGTGAGAGGATGATAAGTGACTTGGACCATAAGGTGTGCCACCTGTAGTGGTTTCTTTTAATGCAATTTCATTGCTGGGTATGCTCATAATCAACATACCGTGATGCATTAAAGGAAGCATCATCGATAATAAGGTACTTTCGTGGCCGCAATGCATGCTACTGGTTGAGGTAAAAACCCCCGCTGGTTTGCCTGATAAGCTGCCTGGGAACCAAAGCTCAGTGGTTTTATCAATAAAGTGCTTCAGAGCCCCCGCCATATTGCCAAAATGAGTCGGGCTACCTAAGGCCAGTCCTCCACATGATTTTAAATCATCTAAAGTCGCATAAGGAGCGCCAGTTTTTGGGATAGATGCTTCAGATTGTTCACAAACAGTAGAAATCTCAGGCACTGTTCTTAATACAGCGTCAACACCCTCAATAGACTCAACACCTCGGGCAATTTGCTTTGCCATTTTTTCAGTTGAGCCATTTCGACTGTAATATAAAATGAGTATATTAGACATGGTTTGTTTAAAGGTAATTATAAAATTTCAAGCACGCTTTCTGGTGGACGACCAATCGCCGCTTTATCATTTGCCAGCACAATCGGACGCTCAATTAGTTTCGGGGTGGCAATCATCCCCTTAATTAATTCATCATCGCTTAAGTCAGGATTATTCATCCCCGTTTCTTTATATTCTGCCTCATTTTTACGCATTAAAGCACGAGGTTCAATATTTAATTTTTGTAAAATATCAGATAATTCTGCCGTTGTTGGCGGGGTTTTCAAATATTCAATGATTTCTACTTCAATACTTTGTTCTTGTAATAATTGTAATGTCTGTCGGGATTTGCTGCAACGCGGGTTATGATAGATCTTTACGCTCATGGTTACACTCTCAAAGATATTGTAGAAGGGGGTATAATATCATTTTGTTTTACAAACTGCGTTTAAACCTATGCAACTACCTAATTATTCTACAGGCCGCGTTTTAGTTATTGGTGACTTGATGCTTGATCGCTACTGGCATGGAACTACTTCTAGAATTTCGCCTGAAGCCCCGGTTCCTGTGGTACATGTGAAAAATGATGAGCAGCGAGCAGGTGGTGCAGGTAATGTGGCATTAAATATTGCAGCATTAGGTGGAAATGTTTCCGTGATGGGGTTTGTTGGTCAAGATGAACCCGCAGAAGCTTTGCAATCATTACTACAGGATGCAGGGGTTTTATGTTTGTTTGAAGCACTTAATGATTATCCAACCATTACTAAATTAAGAGTGATGAGTCGGCATCAACAATTGATAAGGTTAGATTTTGAGGATGGTTTTCATTCGGTGAATAATGAACAGCTATTGCACCAGTATCATGCAGAGATGACTCAGGCCGATGCCATTGTACTTTCAGACTACGGAAAGGGTACGCTAAATCATATAGAACAGTTTATTACGCTAGCTAAAAAATTGGATAAGCCCGTATTAATCGACCCAAAAGGCAGTGATTTTTCAATTTATAAGCATGCAACAGTTATCACCCCTAATTTAACTGAGTTTGAAGCGGTTGTAGGTCGTTGTGATTCTCAGCAGCAATTAGTTGAAAGAGGTATGAATTTACTAGATGAAATGAATTGGAAAGCATTGTTGGTGACGCAAGGTGAGCAGGGAATGACTCTATTAACGAAAGAAGAGGAGCCTTTGCACCTGCCCACGCATGCTCGAGAAGTATTTGATGTGACAGGGGCAGGGGATACGGTTATTTCTGTTTTAGCCTCGAGTTTAGCCGCTAAAAAAACTTTGGCTGAATCGACAGTGTTAGCCAATATGGGGGCTGGTATTGTTGTGGGTAAAATAGGTACTGCAACCGTCAATACAGAAGAATTAAGCTATGTCTTGCAAGGACAGCGAGCTCATCATAGAGGAGTAGGGACGCTCGAGGATATTAAGCAAGCAATGCAAGCAGCTAAGCAAGAGGGTGAAAAAATTGTATTAACCAATGGTTGTTTTGATATTTTGCATCCAGGCCATATTCGCTACATGCAGCAAGCTAAAGCGTTAGGCGATCGGTTGATTATTTTAGTCAATAGTGACGCCTCTGTTAAACGCCTTAAAGGGCCGGAGCGTCCTGTTAATGATTTGCAATACAGAATGGAAATGTTAGCCGCACTGGAATGTGTCGATTGGGTACTGCCATTTGAAAGCGACACACCAAAAGATGAAATAGATTACTTATTGCCTGATATTTTAGCCAAAGGCGGAGATTACACAGATGCCACCTCTATAGCAGGGCATGAAAGCGTTTTAGCCAATGGCGGAGAAGTAAAAATGCTATCACTTTTTGAAGGTCATTCAACCACATCAATTATTAAGTCCATCAGAAGTAATGACAGTGAATAGTGCTTTGATTAGAGATAGGTTGCAACAATATTGGCTATTAGCACGGTTCGATAAACCTATTGGTATTTTGATTTTATTATGGCCTGCGCTATGGGCATTATGGGTTGCCAGTAATGGAGAACCCGATTCTTTTGTATTATTTATTATATGTTCAGGCGTTGTTTTAATGCGGGCCGCTGGCTGTGTGATTAATGATTATGCGGATAGGAATTTTGATCCGCATGTAGAAAGAACAAAGCAACGTCCTATTGCAACAGGTAAAGTCAGTCCAAAAGAAGCGCTTATTGTCTTTGTGGTTTTATGTTTAACGGCTTTTGTATTGGTGCTTCAGCTTAATTTAATGACTGTTATATTGTCATTTGTCGCCGCATTTTTAGCCGCAAGCTACCCGTTTATGAAACGCTATACCCAGTTGCCTCAAGCTTATCTAGGCATAGCCTTTGGATTTGCTGTTCCCATGTCATTTAGTGCGCAGATAAATGAAATCCCTGCAGTTGCTTGGGTTATGTATCTTGCCGCTATATTATGGGCTCTTGTTTATGACACGATGTACGCCATGGTTGATAAAGAGGATGATTTAAGAATTGGGGTTAAATCAACAGCGATATTATTTGGCGAGAAAGATCGTGAAATAATGGCGGTATTACAGCTTATTATTATTGCTTTATTCCTTGTTATTGGAAAAATGCAACCGTTAGGTGTTTTTTATTACGCAGGTGTTGGTGTCGCATTTTTATTATCGATTTATCAGCAAAAATTAATTTTTAATAGAGATAAGGTTTTGTGTTTTAAGGCGTTCTTAAATAGTAATTATTTTGGGCTGGCTATTTTTGTGGGCTTGGCTCTGGATTATGGGTTGAGATAAATAAATTGGTAATGGGTCGAAT
>CAZMQH010000103.1:5233-7721 GCA_964568245.1 uncultured Methylomarinum sp. | reverse complement strand
ACAGACATCGGCTGAAAAACCTAAAGTCAGTGCACCACTCTCTATTTCTAGCGTTTTTGCAGGGTTTTGAGACAGTGCTGTAATGACTTGGTTTAAGGTAATTGCATTGTCTTCAACTAAACGTAATGCCAAGGGAAGCAAGGTTTCTAAAGAGGAAATGCCTGGTTCTGTTTCTGGAAAGGCTCCGAGCTTTGCATCTAAGTCATGTGGTTGGTGGTCTGAGCAAATAATATCAATCGTGCCATTAGCTAAGCTTTCTCTTAAACTTTGCTTGTCTTTTTTAGTGCGAAAGGGGGGTAAAACATGGAATGAGCTGTTAAAAGGCTCAATATCATCTTCAGTTAAATGTAGTTGGTGCATTGCGACATCGGCAGAGACTTTAAGGCCATATTTTTTGGCTTGCTGAATTTGGATTGCTGAACGTTTACAGCTAATTTGACTGAAATGTAGGCGGCAACCCGTCAGTTCGGCTAACTCTAAACATTGGGCTACGGCGATTGATTCTGATGCTTCAGGAATACTAGGCAAACCATAACGAGTAGCGAAAGCACCTTCGTGAGCGCAGCCATTATTACTAAGCGACGGGATGTCGGGGTGGAACATTACTAATAAATTATGACTGCTTGCATACTCCATGGCGCGGCGTAAAACTAACAAGCTTGATAGGGGGGCTGTGGCATTGCTAACGGCAATACAACCTGATTGTTTGAGGGCAAACATAGAGCTTAGCTCTGTTCCTGCTAATTTGTGAGTTAAAGCACCAATAGGGTAGACTTTTGGGTAGTTTGCTTTTTCAGATTTATCAGCAATTAACTCAGTGACCGCTTGGGTGTCGATAACTGGGCTGGTATCTGGGGGGAGGCATAAAGCGGTTACCCCCGCACTTGCCGCTGCTTTTGTTTCACTTAATATGGTGCCTTTATAAGATTGGCCTGGGTCGCGAAGCCTTACACTTAGGTCAATAAAGCCTGGGCAAACAATATTATTAGTCGCATCAATCTTTAAATCAGCGGTAAAGTCAGAAAATTTCTCATTAACCGCAAGGATTTTTCCATCTGCGATATAAACATTACCCACGTGGTCTATATTATTTTCTGGATCTATAATATGACCGTTGGAAATTAATATTTTCTTCATGCAGTCTCTCCGTTGCTTTGTAGGGTTAGAGACATAATAGCCATGCGTACGGAAATACCATTACTGACTTGTTGCAGAATGACAGATTGCGGACCATCTGCAATACTTGATTCAATTTCCACGCCTCGGTTGATAGGGCCTGGGTGCATCACAATGGCATTGGATTTGGCTAGTTTTAATCTTTCTTCCGTTAGCCCAAAACATTTAAAGTACTCTCTTTCGCTTGGTAGTAACGCTGAGGTCATCCTTTCTTTTTGTAGACGTAGCATGATAATGACATCAACATCTTTCAGTCCTTCTTCAATAGAGTTAAATGCCGTTACGCCCATGCTTTCAACTTGAGAGGGAAGTAATGTTTTGGGAGCAATCACTCGCACTTCTTTAGCGCCTAGTGTATTGAGAGCTTGAATTTGTGAACGAGCCACTCGAGAATGCAAAATATCCCCAACAATGGCAACTTTTAACTGATCAAAACTGTGTTTATGTTGACGGATAGTAAACATATCTAGCATGGCTTGAGTGGGATGGGCGTGTTGGCCGTCTCCAGCGTTGATAACGCTAATATGAGGTGCTGTATTTTGAGCAATAAAGTGACCCGCTCCGCTGATAGCGTGTCTGACTACAAACATATCCACATGCATCGCTTCTAAATTATGAATGGTATCTAACAGGCTCTCCCCTTTTGAGGTGGCAGAGGTCGCTATATTCATGCTTAATGAATCAGCTGATAAGCGAGTGGCTGCGAGTTCAAAAGTGGTTCGTGTTCGTGTGCTGTTTTCAAAAAACAGATTGACGATAGTTTTTCCTCTTAATAGCGGAACTTTTTTTACCTGCTGTTTCGATAGGCTGCAAAATGACTCCGCGGTGTCGAGTATTTCGGTCAATATTTCTTTGCTCAGCCCTTCAATGGTTAAAAAGTGCTTAAGTTTTCCTTCTGTATTGAGTTGCAGGTTTTTCATGTTTATGCAGCCGATCTTTCAGTGGAAAATGATTGGATATGAATACCTAGAGGTACAGGCCCTGTTAGTTTTATTTTTTGTCCGGCTGGAAGATTGATGGAGCAACCTACGCAATCGGGTTGTAGTGGAATTTGTCGTCCATCTCGTTCAATCAGCACACCTAAAAGAACTTTATTAGGGCGGCCGTAATCAAAAATTTCATTTAATGCGGCTCGAACCGTTCGTCCTGTGTAAAACACATCATCAACCAGAATAATATCACGCCCCTCCATTTGAGAGGGTAGCTGGCTTGGTTTTACTTTTGGGTGCATGCCTAATTGAGAAAAGTCATCACGGTAAAAAGAAATATCCATTAAAGCAAGAGGTTCTTGTATCTTCAAGCGCTGGTGCAA
>CAZMQH010000103.1:0-5133 GCA_964568245.1 uncultured Methylomarinum sp. | reverse complement strand
AAAAAGAAATATCCATTAAAGCAAGAGGTTCTTGTATCTTCAAGCGCTGGTGCAATTGTTCTGCTACCCAAACACCACCGCTATGAATACCTATCATTAATGGATTGTTTAACTTCCTTTCTATAATAAGCTTTTTAAGCTTAGTTTCTAAATTAGTGAGTAGTGATGGTATTTCAAGATTATTGTTAGTCATGAGGTTTGTAAATTTAACCAGCTTTGTAGAATAAGTTGTGCTGCGAGTTGGTCTTGAACATCCCAAAGTTTAGTGGCGCTTACATTAAGGTCATCAAATAGCATTTGTTTGGCTTCAAAAGTTGAGAAGGCCTCATCAATTTGGTAGACAGGGATATTATAGCGTCCCTCAAGTTGCCGGCAGAATTTAAACATTTTAGGGGTGACAATGTTGTCTGAACCGTCAGCTTGTTTGGATATGCCAACAACTAGCCCCGCGGGATTCCATTCTTTTATCAATTGAGAAATTATTTCCCAGTTTGGCTGTTGATTAATCGAACGAATAGTTTTCAGCGGGCTTGCGATAGCTGTTGTGGTTTGGCCTGTTGCGGTACCAATTTTTTTAGTGCCAAAATCAAAACCAAGATACGTATCGAAATTTAGTTTTTTAGCTAAAGGGTCGGGTTTAATCATTTAGCCATGTCCTGCCACCGCAGTTAATGTATTAATATCAACTCCTAATTGATTTGCAGCGGTTACCCAGCGTTGTTTGACTGGAGTGTTGTATAAAATATCATGTTGGAAGGGGGTATTTAGCCATGCATTGCTAAGAATTTCTTTTTCTAATTGCCCCGCACCCCATCCAGCATAGCCTAAAGCAATGAGGTAGTGTTCAGGACCTTCATTTTTGGCGATAGCTTCTAAAATATCACGAGAACTGGTGAGCGATATGCTATCGGATACAGAGATAGATGATTCCCACTCTGTTTCTACTTTAGAATGAATGATAAAGCCCCGTTCTTTTTGTACAGGGCCCCCCATGAAAATAGGTGTTTGCTTTATTTCTTTGAAGCTTGTTTTAATACCCATTTGCTCGAAAATATTAGCTAAATTCATCTCGGTAGGACGGTTAATTACAATAGCTAAGGCTCCGTCTTCATTGTGTTGACATAGATAGCTAACGGTATGGGAAAAATTTGAATCTGCCAATGCTGGCATGGCAATTAAAAGTTGATTTTCTAGATAATGAGCCGTTGTCATAAGTGTTTTTATCGAGTGGTTATGCCAGTTTCATCAGAAAATCGCCATACTCTAGTGATGACTAAAACATCGAGTTCTTGAAGTATTTCCTGAGGTAAGGTTGCAAAGGGTGCGCAAAGTCGGATGATTCGTTTTGCTGCATCATCAAGCGCTTTGATCCCTGATGAGCGGGTAATGCGAATACTATAGATAGAGCCGTTAGGATAAATACCTACATCGGTGGTTAATGTGCCCGAAAACCCTGTTTTTCTAGCGACTTCAGGGTAATTCAGGTTCCCCACTTTTTCTATCTTCTGTTCCCAATCAGAGACATATTGAGCCGCTACATATTTATGTGTACTGATAGAGTTAACAAACTTTATTTTTGTTTGTTCGGATGATTGTTGGGAATGTCTGATTTTTGCACCTAGCTGGGCTATTTGCCGTTGTAATGCTTCTGCCGTTAATTTAGGGCGAGTTATAGTTGAGATGGGAGCTTGTTTTTGGGTGGTGGAAATATGATGCTTAGCTCGCTTTTGAGTAATAAGTTTTTGTTTTGTTTTCGGTTTACTTGCTATTTGGCTTTTATGCGGGCGAGGAGGCTTATTTTTGCTGATTCCTTGGCTAGGTAATTTCTGCTTGGGTGGTTGAGGCTTTTTTTTCTTGTTGCCTGCTCCCAGTTGGTTGTCTTGTGCTAAATAGTGAGCTTGTTTAGGTGCTTTTTTTGCAGGGGTGCTGGATAAGGATATTTCAATTTGTTTGTTCACCTTGGTTGGAGTGGGAGTGGTGAAACTGATTCCGAGTAAAATGAAGGCATGAATGACAGCCGCTATAAACAAAGCGAGCAATAAAGTATCGCTTGATGATGTTGGTGGCTGAGAAAATGAAGGTGTTGATAGGTTCATGGCTTAATTTTACGGCTTGGCCAGTACTGTTTCAATATGATTCAATAATTGGCCGCTAATATTTAAGCCAAACTGCTTGTCTAATTCTTGAACACAGGTGGGACTGGTTACATTGATTTCAGTTAAATAGTCACCAATTACATCAATTCCTACAAAGACTAAGCCTTTCTTTTTTAAGGTGGGGCCAACTTGTTTGGCAATCCACTTGTCTCTCTCTGTTAATTCTCTACCTTCAGCATGGCCACCCGCAGCAAGGTTGCCCCGTGTTTCACCTTTTTTGGGTATACGGGCCAATGCATAAGGAATAGGTTCTCCGTTAACTAAAAGAATGCGCTTGTCACCGTTTTTTATTTCAGGAATATAGCGTTGAGCCATAATATAACGAGAGCCATCGTCAGTCATTAGTTCAAGGACTACATTAAGATTAGGATCGTTTTCGCGAATATGAAAGATTGAAGTGCCTCCCATGCCATCAAGTGGTTTTAAAATCATTTCTTTGTGTTGCTTTAGAAAGGTTTTAAATCGAGAGGGTTCGCGGGCAACTATGCTCTCGGCACAGCATTGAGGAAACCAAGAGGTATATAACTTTTCATTTGCATCTCTTAGTGATTGGGGTTTGTTAACGACATAAGTACCTAAAGACTCTGCTTGTTCAAGAATTTGTGTCGCATAGACGTATTCTTGATCAAAGGGTGGGTCTTTGCGGATAATGATAGTGTTTAACTGCTCTAAAGGGATGTCTTGTTCATCAATAAATTGATACCAGCTCTTGGGGTCTCGTTGTACTTTTAGCGTGCGGGTACGAGCATAAGGGTGCCCGTTGCATAAGTATAAGTCATTGAGCTCCATGTAGTGAAGCTCCCAGCCACGCGATTGAGCTTCTAATAACATGGCAAAGCTAGTGTCTTTTTTTATATTGATATTGTCAATGGAGTCCATGACCATGCCAAGTTTAATTGTCATTTTATTGCTCAAATAGATTGTGAATAGAGTGATTCTAACAAATTTATTTTAACAATGGTATTTACCTTAAAAAGAATTTTTGGTATAAAGGTGCGCTAACTTTTTAAAAATAGGCTCGGCAGAGGTAATCATGTCAAAAATATGTCAAGTAACGGGTAAACGCCCTGTTACTGGAAATAATGTATCGCACGCGAATAATAGAACAAAAAGACGCTTTAATCCTAATTTACACCACCATAGGTTTTGGGTGGGGAGCGAAAACAAATGGGTTCGCCTAAGAGTTTCTGCTAAAGGAATGCGTATTATTGATAAAAAGGGGATTGACGTAGTGCTTGCCGATATCCGTAAATCTGGCCACAAAGTTTAAGGAAACTGAAAAATGCGCGACATCATAAAATTAGTATCAAGTGAAGGTAATGGTCACTTTTATACAACAACAAAAAACAAAAGAACAATGCCTGAGAAAATAGAGATCAAAAAATATGATCCTGTTGCTCGTAAGCATGTCATGTACAAAGAAGCTAAAATCAAATAATGGTTTTATATCTTTGCACGGTTATCGTGTAAAGTTGATAGCTTTACTGGGCCCTATTTGGGCTCGGTAAAGAAGCTTTTTCCCTTTCTCAAAGGGCCTGTCAGGCCACTTTCATTTTTTTAAGCTATCCAAAACAGATTTTAATCTTTCAGTTTGTTTAAATAGCATCCGGTATTTTTTTTCTAAAGCTTCTTTTTCTGACTTAAGTGCCTGAATGGTTGATTTTAGCTGTTTGTTTTCTGTTAATAGGGCGTTGCCTGAGTCTGTTTGGGAGTGAAGCTCTAAGCTTAAGGGTGTCTCATTAGATGGCTTTTCTTCAATCGTTATAGCTGAGTCATTTGTAGCTGCTGTGTCTTTGATATTGTCAATGCTGAATGTCGCAGTAGATTCAAGATTTTCTTCGGGAATGCTGTTCATGCCTCCTTCAATAATTTGAGCTGAAATCTTGTTGCGAAGAAGTAAAAAAGCAGCCGCTTCACTTGTTTTGCCATCTTCACAAACTACAATAATTGGCTTTTTCCTATTTAGTGATTTGATATACATCCTAAGTGAGAAAAAAGGGGTGTTAATACTGTGGGCTAAATGATGTTTATTATATTCGTCGGGTGAGCGAACATCTATTAAAACGGTGCCTTTAGTTAGTTGGTCAGCAACTTGAGAGTGCGAAATAAATTTAAGCGAGGGCTCTTTAATAAGAGAGATAAACTTATCTTTACTTAGACGGATTAAATCAGTATCTGTTAAAGCCGTTATTGAAACATTTCTAGGCTCACCTGAAAGTAAGGAGTCTTCCCCAAAAGTATCTTGAGAGCTTAGTTGTGCAAGTTTAATTTCTTTAGCGTTGGCAGAGGGTTTGCGAGAAATTAAGCAGTGCCCTTTTTTTATTAGATAATAAAAGTCACCAGGCTCGCCTTGCTTAATAATAAAGTCGCCTTTTTTAACAGTAATTGTCTGAAGGCTCATCATTATTTGCTGTAAATTTGCAGGAGGTAGCGCCCTGAAAATGGGAGACTTTAACAGAGTGGTCATCCAATCATCATCGTTATTGTCATCTTCGGGCTCATCAATGGCCATAGTGCTCTTTTCCTCTTGTTCGTCGGAAATATTTGAATAGGATAGTAAATTTGAATCTATTTTTATAAAAAGAACGGTGGTTAAAGTGAAAACATCAACTTTTCTGGGTATCTGGTGAGCCAAGGCAAATTTCGATGACTCGCTTTCTGAGTTAATGCTTTCTACAATAAGGTTGTCAGATTGAAGCCTGATAGAGCCTTTTATTAAATAAAAGAGTTTGTTTTCTGAATCGTTTCTTTTAAATAAAAAGGTATTGGGTTCTGCTGTTTCTATTGATATTTTTGCGCAAATAGATTCAAACTGTTCTGTTGATATTGTCGATAATGGGATTAATCGACGAATAGCTTGTCCTTCTTTTGATTGGCTGTCTACAGTCATCTAAAAATAGCAGTGCCTAAGGTTGTTTTAGTTAAGGAACGTGCACGAAATAACTTGAGCAACTAAGGGAGGCAGTAACAAATAATA
>CAZMQH010000102.1:0-7785 GCA_964568245.1 uncultured Methylomarinum sp. | reverse complement strand
CTATAACCTACTTGAGAAAAGCGGTGTTTTTCAAGATGGTTTTCGCCTAAGGGAGTCAGTAATAAATAATGTACCTAGATCTCGTAGGATTTTTATTTCTCCTTGGTTGTTCTCAAGAGAAGCATAGTTACTCTATGTGCCGATTGAGAAGAGCCAAGGAGGGATAAAAAGACAAGAGAGCTGGGTATATTATTTGTTACTGCCTCCCTAACTATTTTTAACCCTTATTTTCTACACGATCAGGATTCAATAAGACAGTGCCTATTGGTTTCCAGTTTCGTGTTGATTTAGACCATCTTCTAGGGTTCTTTTGTGAGAGCTGATGACGAGCATTTAATACCTCTTCACCCTCCCCTTGATGCCTCTGTATTAGGGTTACCACTTATGAGAATGAGGCTGAATTAGACAAGTTCTTGGTCTATGACAACCTTACCCGAAGGCTTGGTGGCTTGAAAAAAGAATTAAAGGTGATAACTCCCTTTGAAGCTATACAATGTTGGTATAGAATAAAACCAGAAATTTTTAGAAAATCACCCGATATGTTTCGAGCTGAACTTTTAAAAAGTCATGGTACAACGTAGTGAAACCTGACAACACTTTATTTAAGAGAAATTATGAAAAATATACTAGGATTTTTTGCAACTGTATTTATTAGTCTTTCGCTAGTTTTAGCGGGAATTCCTGATGCAGAAGCGAAGCGATTTGGTGGCGCACGTTCTTTTGGTGGCAAATCTTCTTATAGCTCACCTTTTAAACGCTCTACTGCCTCAAAGCCAGCGGGACGGTCAGCAACTCAACAAAAAGCATATAACCAAAATCAGACGGCAAGACAAAGCATGAGTCGACGTGGTGGATTAATGGGCATGTTAGGTGGACTGGCCTTAGGTGGCTTACTGGGCTCACTATTTTTTGGTGGAGCATTTGAAAACTTTAATTTTATGGATATATTAATATTTGGTGGTATTGCTTATCTTTTATTCAAGATGTTTGCAGCTAAAAAAGCCAATACAGGCCGAAAACAGCCAGTGTTTACCCGAGATAGTTATGGTTCTCAGCAAAGAGAAACGGAATATAAACCACAAGCATTTGAAAACTCTTCTCAACAGCGTTCAGCAGGATTTGAAACAGATTTAATGTTTAATAAGGATAAAAAGGCAGATAATTCAACTAGAGAGTCTTTTCAGCACAATGTAGATCAAGATGATGCTGGTTTTGAAGAACATATTATCCCTGTTGGTTTTGATAGTGCAGGTTTTTTAGCGGGCGCAACAGCTGCCTATAAAGATTTACAAAAAGCATGGGATAAACGGGATCTTGCGGAAATTAGAGGTTTAACCACAGATAAAGTATTTGCAGAAATTCAAGATCAATTAAAAGAATCGCTAGAAACTAATAAAACAGAGGTACTAAAAGTTGATGCAGAGTTATTGAATATTAGAGAAATAGGCTCTGACCTTGAAGCTGAGGTGTTATTTGATTCGATCATAAGAGAAGAGCGTAATGCTCAGTCTGAGCAGGTAAGAGAAGTTTGGCACTTTATTAAATCTAAAAATAGCCTACAGCCAAAATGGTACCTTGATGGTATTCAGCAATTAGAAAAGTAATATCTATATATTGTAGGGCGGACTATAGTCCGCTTTCCCTTGCAATGAGTATAAATTATGAAAGATGATAACGAAAAAACCAAGCGTCGATATGATCGCATAGCCCCTTATTTTGATAGCCTTGAAGGTTTTTTAGAAGGATTGGTTTTTAGTGATTGGCGTAAAATTTTATGGAATAAAGTGCAAGGTCAGCATATTTTGGAAGTGGGAGTTGGGACGGGGAAAAATTTCCCTTACTATCCAGAGCATGGAAATATCACAGCGATAGATTTTAGTGAAAAAATGCTGGAACGAGCTAAAGTAAAACAGCAACGAGCAAATATTAAAGTTGATCTCGAACTTATGGATGTGCAGACTTTATGTTATGCAGATAATAGTTTTGATACGGTGATTGCTACCTTTGTGTTTTGCTCAGTCCCTCTGCCAACAAAGGGGTTACAAGAATTATATCGAGTCTGTAAACCCGGTGGGCAAGTGTTGTTACTCGAGCATGTTTTGAGCTCTAAGCCGATGATGGCAAAAATGATGCGCTTAATAAACCCTATTATTGCCGCAGTCTTTGGGGCGAATATTAATAGACAAACCGTTAAAAGTGTTCAGTCGTGTGGGTTTGATAAAGTAATACTAGACCCTGCTAGTCGAGATATGGTGAAATTGATACAAGCTATTAAATAGAGCGGGCTTAGCTAATTCGCAACAAATATTCCAGCCACCTTGCTGGTCTTTATTGCGAGTTACCTTAATTTTTTATTATTTTTGCGATATAAATGTTATTTCCTGATTTATCAAAATAAAGCCCTATAAAAGGGTTGTTAATATTGTCTAGTAAGTCAGAAATATTTAAATTCTGTTCGGCTACATAGGTTTCATGGGTTGCATTATCAACCAATACCTTATACCAAGGTTGATCTTTAGATGGTCTACTATGTGCGACACTTTCATACCACTCATCAGTACCGGAATAATTAAAATCAACATCAAAAATAATGCCTCTATAATCAAATAGTTTGTGTTGAATAATCTGACCAATGCAAAACTGCGTATGTTTCATCTTTTACCTTGGGTATAAGAAGATAATATCAATTAAATATAGCTGTTTATCAGTAAAATTCTATATAAATACTAAAATTGCCGCATTATTATTGCTAACGGTAGTAAAATACATTTCAATTTAACTTTAGTTACGCATGTGAAGCCACAAGTAGAAGATATAGTCCAAACACGAATTCCCACTGCGCACGGTGAATTTACCTTGCATTATTATAGTAATAATCTTGATGAAAAGGAGCATATTGCCTTTGTAAAGGGTGATGTTGCAGGTAAAAAAAGTGCTCCTGTTCGTATCCATTCGGAATGCTTTACGGGTGATGTTTTTGGTTCTCGCCGTTGTGATTGTGGTGAACAGCTTGATATGGCTTTACAGCTAATTGATGAAGCTGGTTTTGGTGTGTTGGTTTATCTACGTCAAGAAGGGCGTGGAATTGGATTGTTAAAAAAATTACAAGCCTATAATTTGCAAGATGAAGGGATGGACACGGTTGATGCCAATATTCATTTAGGTCATCTTGCTGATGAACGCGAATATGATATCGCCGCGTTAATATTAAAAGATTTGCAGGTTAGTTCGGTTGCTTTAATTACTAACAACCCTAAAAAAATACAAGAACTAGTACGATTAGGGGTAAAGGTTGATAAACGAACCCCCGTTGAAACGCATGTTCATGGCGATAATAAAGACTATTTAAAAACCAAAGTTAAAAAAATGAGTCATATATTATCAATGACCAGTGAGGATGAAAAATAATAGTATTATTATGTAGGTTGGGCAAAGTGTTCTTGCGTGCCCAATAAATTGATAAGCATACGAAGTTGAAACCATTGTGTGATTAGGCTGTATGGGACGAGCTTAAATATTGTGAATTTTTTGCTGTTGGGCAGTCACTATTCATTCCTTTGCCCAACCAACAGTGCTTTCACAGTCTTTAAAGCTACGTCCTAATATGTAACTCCCATCAAGCTAAATTGACGAACTCCTTTTCCCATCTTAACCCCTGTATTTTAATACCAGCCCATGACTGAGCACCTAAAATTACCTGTAAATTCATTAACATTAACTATAGATGCAAAGAGCTTAAAGATTCCTGAAGTATCAAGGAAAATTGATACTCTACTTGGGCAAGAAAGAGCTCAGTCTGCTTTGGCGTTTGGGGTAGCCATGAAGAACCCAGGCTACAATATTTTTGTGATGGGCGAGCCTGGAACAGGGCGGCTGTCTATGATTACTAATTACCTGACACAGTTTTCAGCCAAACAAGACGCTCCCCCCTCTTATGCGTATGTGGATAATTTTGATAATGCGCGCGAGCCTATCTCTGTTCAATTACCTGCAGGTCAAGGGCAAGAGTTTTCTAAAGATATAGAAAAACTGATTGACCAGTTATTAGCTACTTTCCCTGCTGCGTTTGAAAGTCCCGCCTACCAACAGAAAAAAACAACCATAGAACGTAGATTTAATCAGCAGTACAATGCTGTTATTGATCTGGTTGATAAAAAAGCAGAAACCATGAGTGTGGCGCTTTATAGAGATAGTGATACCATTACTTTTTTACCGATTAGAGATAATAAAACCTTAGATGAAGATCAGTTCACTTTATTGCCTCAACTTGAAAGAGAAGCCTTTCATAAGCACACAGAAGAATTAGAAGTCTATTTGGCAGAGGTGTTGTTAGAGCTACCTCAATGGCGTAGAACCTTAGTTGATGAAACTAAACAGCTGGATAATGAGACGATTGGTTTAGCCATTGACCCTCTTTTTGCAGAGCTGAGTAATAAATATCACAATATAGAAGATGTTGTCAGCTATCTGGCTGAATTTAAAAAAGATATTGTCGATACCATTACTGACTTTTTAATGCCAACGCGTAGTTCCGAAATAAAAGACAATACAATGAAAAGGTTCATTTTAACAGAGCAATACCAACCTAATATTTTGGTTGATTATAAGCAGGAAAATGGCGCTCCTGTTATTTATGAACCTCACCCGACCTATCAGAATTTATTTGGCCGTATCGAATATATGAGTGACCAAGGAGCATTGATAACCACTTATCGGCGTATATGTTCAGGATCATTACACCAAGCAAATGGAGGGTATTTAATTTTAGATGCAGAAAAAATATTAACTTACCCCTTTGTGTGGGAAGGGCTAAAACGAGCATTAACCAGTGGCAAGATAGAAATAGAAACTCCTTATTCAGAGTATGGGATTAATACCATTACTCTTAAACCTGAAGTGATTCCGCTTAATGTGAAAGTGGTGCTGGTTGGGCCGCGTGATATTTACTATTTATTAGAAGATATGGATAGTGAATTTAATGAAATGTTCAGAGTGTTAGCTGACTTTGGCGATCATATAAAACTAACAGATAAGTCTATAGAGCAGTTTGTATCTCTTTTGGTCAAGCAAGCAGCTGATTCAGGGGCTTTGCCTTTAACAAAAGGGGCTATTGCTCGTTTAATAGAACATAGTTGTCGATTATCAGAAAACCAACATAGATTATCCGCGCATATTAATGATTCATTGGAAATTATAGGTGAAGCCAATCAACTCTGTTCTGGAAATGGACTTGTTGAAATAGATAAACTGCAAATTGAATTAGCTTTATCAGCGAAAGAATACCGAAGTGGACGAATAGCGGAAGAAATTCTTGATGAAATGGTTGATGGTACTATTTTGATTGATACCTCAGGAGAGGCCGTTGGTAAAGTGAATGGCTTAACCGTTATGGAAGTGGGGGGGAGTAGTTTTGGTGCGCCTGCACGTATTACCACAACTGTTTACCCTGGTTCTCGAGGGATTGTTGATATAGAAAGAGAAGCCGAGCTGGGGCAAGCAATACATTCTAAAGGTGTGCTGATTTTGACGGGTTATTTAGGCTATAGTTACGCACAAAAATTTTCACTCGCTATTTCAGCCAGTATTACATTAGAGCAATCCTATGGTTATGTTGATGGCGATAGTGCATCACTTGCAGAGTTAAGTTGTTTAATTTCAGCCTTAACTCGAACACCGATAAAACAAAGCTTTGCGATGACTGGCTCAATCAATCAGTATGGTGAAGTGCAAGCGATTGGGGGTGTAAATGAAAAGATTGAAGGCTTTTTTAAATTATGCCAAGCTCGGGGGTTAACCGGTGAACATGCCGTGATTATTCCCGTTTCCAACAAGCGTAATCTAATGCTGAAACAAGAAGTTGTTGAGGCTGTTGAACAAGGGTTGTTTGCTATTTATACCGTTTCCAACGTTAATGAAACCTTGGAGTTATTAATGGGGAAAATAGCTGGCACAATGAATAAAGACGGTGAATACCCAGAAGGGACGATTAACTATAATGTGGTTTCAAGACTAAAAGAAATCTCAGAGATGGAAGAGGTGCGGGATGATGAAAAAAAGGAAAAAGAAAGTGAATGAAAGTCATTTTTTTAATTTGGGTATTTCAAGCCAAGCCAATTGTAATATCATACAAGTCTTAATCGATGATAAAGGGTAGTATCATGCGTAAATTTTTAGTTGTTGCTTTAATGTTTATTCCAACGCTTGCTATTGCAGAGCAAGCTCCTGAATTTGAAAATGAATTAGAACCGCCAGAGTTACCCATGCCAGTACAAAGCGGGGAAACCATGGAACCCGATATTACCATTATCCGTAAAGGCAATAAGACTATCCAGGAATTCCGTAAAAATGGCAAACTTTATATGGTGAAAATTACTCCTATTGCAGGGCCGCCTTATTATTTAATTGATACAGATGGCGATGGCAATATGAATGTAAGAGGCAGTGATATTGATAAGGGAATGAATATTAACCAATGGAAAATATTTGAGTGGGATTAGGTTTAGATCCCCGTTCGTAATTGTTGGTGGTATATGAAAAAATCACCAATTTTTATATTATTGTCTATTTATGGCTGTACCTCTACAGATATTGACATAACTAAGGGAGTCAGTAATAAATAATGTACCTAGATCTCGTAGGATTTTTATTTCTCCTTGGTTGTTCTCAAGAGAAGCATAGTTACTCTATGTGCCGATTGAGAAGAGCCAAGGAGGGATAAAAAGACAAGAGAGCTGGGTATATTATTTGTTACTGCCTCCCTAATGTTCAAGTTACTGAGAAAGGAGCAGACCCTGCGGGTTTCTTTTGTAAGGGGTTTTCACTATCAAATACTCAGGTAATGGAGTTTTTTAAAAGAGGTAGAGAAATAGAAGTGAAGGAATTTCATGATAGCTATGAGTATCTACCGTGTTATACCAAAGAAGGTGTGAGTAAGCGATACTCTTCTCTTTAAGGTACCCGTAAATTTGATTTGAATATTAGGTCTCTTTCTTTCCTCGATGTTCTTGTCAGAAGCCTCCAGAAAACTTGAAAACTCATTAGCCACACCCCATATTAAAAGTAATTAGAAAATTTATTGAAGGGGTAAACCATTATGAGAATGGATAAATTAACCAGTAAATTCCAGCAAGCTTTAAGCGATGCACAGAGTTTAGCTGTAGGTAAAGATCAGCAATTTATTGAACCATTTCATGTCATGCTTGCGCTGCTTGATCAAGAAGGCGGCAGTATTAAACCATTATTAATTCAAACAGCAGTCAATGTTAATGCTATGCGCAGTGAAATTGTGCAAGCGATTGATACGATAGCAACTGTTTCGGGGACGGGAGGCGATGTTCAGCTTTCTAGTGATTTATCCCGAATGTTAAATTTAACTGATAAGTTTGCACAACAACGTCAAGATAACTTTATTTCCAGTGAGTTGTTTTTATTAGCCGCTTGCGATGCTAAAGGCGCATTAAAAGCGTTATTGAATAAATACGGTGTTAATAAAAAAGCAATAGAGCAAGCGATTGATAATATGCGTGGAGGGCAAAAGGTGGATGATGTAAATGCAGAAGATCAACGTCAGGCATTACAAAAATACACGACTAATCTGACAGAACTAGCGGAGCAAGGAAAGCTAGATCCAGTGATAGGGAGAGATGATGAAATTCGTCGGACTATTCAGGTGTTGCAACGTAGAACTAAAAATAACCCTGTATTGATTGGTGAACCTGGAGTAGGTAAAACTGCCATTGTTGAAGGTTTGGCACAACGGATTGTTAATGGCGAGGTGCCAGAAGG
>CAZMQH010000101.1:0-7807 GCA_964568245.1 uncultured Methylomarinum sp. | reverse complement strand
CATCGAGTATAAAGCAGAGATTTTACACAAGCCACTCTATTTATTTGATTTGAAGCCCGCTAGAATACTCGGAATGAAATATTTTAACTTTATCGTCCTTTCCTCTATTTTAATCCTTTCAATCAACTCTGTCCGCTCTCAAGAAGGCGACCGGGTTCCTATTGGTCTGTTTTCATCTGATGGCTTAAATCACTGGAGTACTAAATCTTTTTTAGGCTCGACTGATTATAAAATAATCCTAGTTGATAACACTTTTATCTTGCAAGCAACAAGTCACGCTAGTGCCTCGGGGTTATTTAAAGAGCAACGTATTGATTTGCACAAGACACCTTTTTTAAACTGGCGCTGGCAGATAAACCATCACTTAACAGGCTTAAACGAGCAAAGTAAGCTTGGTGATGATTTTAGCGCTAGAATTTATATTGTGGTCAGTGGTGGCTGGTTTTTTTGGCAAACAAAAGCCATTAACTACGTGTGGGCAAGCAATTCACCCAAAGGCTTTGTTTGGCCCAATGCTTTTGTTGGTAAAAAGGCCATGATGATGGCCCTTCGATCTAACGACGACAAAACGCAGACTTGGTACTCTGAAAAACGCAATATCATAAACGATTTTAAGCAACTATTTGGCTACGACATTCAATATATTGATGCAATTGCTTTAATGACGGATACTGACAACTCTAAAACTCATGCCCGCGCCTATTATAGCGATATATATTTTAGTGCTCAGTAGGTGAGTGCTCCGAATGCTTATGACTATCTACACCCTCTATTTCAATATCATGCGCAATACCATGCAATGAACTAATCACAAAAACACCAGCTAAAATCAATATAATTTGATGCAATGATGTTTTTATATCGGTTTTTTTATGTAACGAGGGGATTAAATCTGCAACGGCTATATAGATAAAGCTTGATGAAGCCAAGGCTAAAAAGAAAGGCAATGCATCATGTAAATCTTCTAAACTGTAATATGCTAATACGCCTCCGATCACTGTAGTACAACTTGCTAACACGTTATAAAACAAAGCTTTTGATTTGCTATATCCACTTTGTAATAAAATCGCAAAATCACCTACTTCTTGAGGAATCTCATGCGCTGCTACCGCTAGACTGGTAACTATCCCCAATTTTACATCGGTTAAAAATGCTGCAGCAATTAATACTCCATCAACAAAGTTATGGATGCTGTCGCCAATAATAATGATGGTTCCTGCTGTTTTATGTCCATGATCATGGCTATTGTCATACGAATCTTCACCATGCGCCTCACAGGCCACGGAATGACAATGCCGCCAAATCAATAATTTTTCTAATACAAAAAAACCAAGAATACCTGCAAGAATAGTCCCTGATAACATTTGAAATTGGCTGGGGGCAACCTGTTCAAATGCATGAGGTATCAGCCCCCAAAAAGCAACGGCTAATAACGCACCAATTGAAAAACTAATCCCATGAGGCAGTATCTTTGTCCTGAAATCATCAGGTAACAATAAAAAAACACCCGCAGCTAAAACGCTTAACACGCCACCTACAGCTGTAAATATGATAATTAATATCAATAAATCCAAAATCAATCTCTCCAGATGAGTGCGGCCATTCGGCCTGTTTCGCCATCACGACGATATGAATAAAATCTTTTTTTATCAGTGACAGTACAAAAACCACCGCCGTATACTTGGGTTATGCCTTGCATGGCCAGATCAATAGTCGCTAATTGATAAATATCTGCTAAATATTTTTTCTGATTTATTTGTTTAAATGCCGAACCAAATTTATTTGATTTAGATAGGAATGACGCTTTAACTTCTCCTCCCACTTCAAAACAATCTGGGCCAATGGCTGGACCCAACCAAGCCATTACATTATCAGCTTTAAACATGGCCACTGTATTCCCTATCACCCCTGCTAATAATCCTCGCCACCCAGCATGAACCGCCGCAACTTCAGAACCGTCACTGCTTGCCAATAAAACAGGAAGACAATCTGCTGTCATCACAGCACTTACAATGCCAGCCTGATCGGTATAACTGGCATCAGCCTGTTGTAATACCGTATTTACATCAAGCTTAATAACACAATGACTATGAATTTGCTCAAGCCAAACAGGGCTGGATGGCAATTTAAGCATTTTCTCTAATAGTTCCCGATTTTTCAGTACCGTATTAGGATTATCATTAACATGTAAGGCTGGGTTAAGGCTTTGAAATGCGCCTTCACTTAATCCACCAGAACGCAGAGTAAACGCCGCATGTATATTAGCTTTAACCGGCCAATTTGGTTCAATCCAGTTCATTTTGCTCGATTGCCTTAATAAGTTCCACCATATCATCTGGCATAGCTAATTCCCATTCACAATATTCATCTGTTTCGGGGTGTTGCAAACCGAGCCTTGTTGCATGTAGGGCCTGGCGTTTAAAATTCCTTAGTACTAGCTCAAGCTCTTCACTACAATTAGCTGGCATTTGGAACCGACCTCCATACACAGGATCACCCACCAAAGGATAGCCAATATAAGCCATATGAACCCGTATCTGATGTGTTCGCCCCGTTTCTAAATTAACTCTAAGTAAAGTGTTTTTCTTTAACCTTTGCTCTAAGCGATAATGGGTAACTGCATGTTTACCATCATCCCTCACCGTATGTTTTTTTCGATCAGCAGGATGTCGACCTAATGGCTCATCAACGGTTCCTCCCGCCGTCATCCAGCCTTTAACCAAAGCCAAATATTCCCGCGTGATTGATCTTTCTTGTAGTTGTGTTGATAAGCTATTATGAGATTTTAGGGTTTTAGCCACCATCAACAACCCACTGGTATCCTTATCAAGCCGATGAACAATCCCCGCCCGTGGTAGGGTTTTTAAGGTAGGCGCATGATTTAACAACGCATTGACTAAAGTCCCATCCCAATGCCCAACAGCAGGATGAACAACAAGCCCGGCAGGTTTATTAACAATAAGAAAAGACTCATCTTCAAATACGATCTCTAAAGGGATATTTTCTGCCTCATACTCTAAAACTTCCTCTGCTTCCGCATCAAGTACGACCAGTTCGCCACCATCAACTTTATCTTTTGCTTTAAGCGACTGCTGATTAACGGTGACTCGGCCCGCTTTGATCCAAATTTGCAACTTGCTTCTGGAGTAATCAGGAAACATTTCCGCCAAGCATTGATCAAGACGCATGCCTGCCATTTCTTCAGGTATTTTTGCTGTTAATATAGCCATATTGCAATTAAATTTAAGTTATACTCGCCATCTATTAAAAATAAGCACCGCTTGTTTTTACAATAGAACGAGAAAACCCTTAATCTTACAACGTGTAGCTAACAATATGCGATCATTTTTATTAAATTTGTTAATTTTTTTTAGTTTATCCATCACATTACAGGGATGCGAATCACTTAATAAGTCTAAATCTGATGAGTATTCTGACTTATCACCCACGGATCTGCATGACAAAGCAAAGTCAGCCATGGATGCTGAAAACTACGAAAAAGCAATCAAGTTATATCAAAAGCTGGAAGCAAGATACCCTTTCGGGGAGTATGCAGCCCAAACTCAGTTAAATATTGCTTATGCCTATTATAAAAATGACGACCCAGAAGCAGCGATTGCGGCAACAGATCGATTTATTAAAATTAACCCCAGACACTCGAGTGTGGATTATGCCTATTATTTAAAAGGATTAATTAATTTTAATCGGAGCATAGGCTTTCTTGAGAGGTTTTTGCCAACCGATACATCACAACGTAACCCCACTAACGTAAAAGAAGCTTTTAGCAACTTTGAACTATTAGTTCGCCGCTTTCCAAATAGCAAATATGCCCCCGATGCTAAACAACGCATGATCTCGCTTCGCAATAACCTAGCGATGCATGAAGTGCATGTTGCCCGTTTTTATTTAAAGCGCAAAGCCTAT
Organism: uncultured Methylomarinum sp.; assembly: GCA_964568245.1. Classification (GTDB taxonomy): domain Bacteria; phylum Pseudomonadota; class Gammaproteobacteria; order Methylococcales; family Methylomonadaceae; genus QPIN01. Next base: position 3,883 of record CAZMQH010000101.1, on the reverse strand, counting down.
ATTGCCGCAGCAAACCGAGGCAGCTATGTGATAAAAGAATTTCAACGCACACCAGCAGTCCCTTATGCTCTACAAGTAATGGAACATGCTTATACTAACTTGGGAATGCACATTTTAGCTGAGGATGCAAGACGTGTCTACGAACAAAACTATCCTGATGGCCCCCCCGTTGCCGAATACAAAGGAACCACTTTTCTTTATCAAGTTTGGTCCTTGTTTGGCTTTGACGAATAAATACCCTCCCTACAGATCTTGAGTTTTATTTAAAAAAGTTTCGGGGCCTGACACCTATCAATAGTAACGATAGGGCATAAACCAGCCCACCTAATACTACCCATAGCATCAAGTTTAAACTTCTATCCCAAGCCCCCCAACCAGACCATTGCGTTGTATCAACACCAACATATAAAAATAGCGCCATCATTTCACTAGCGAAAATAATTTTCACCATAAAGTTTAACCAGTTTTTTCCTGGCCTATAAATGTTATCTTTTAATAATTTAGTCAGTAATAGTGAAGCATTAAAAAAAGCGCCTAAGGAGGTCGCCAGTGCTAATCCTGCATGCGCCAACGGAAAAACCAGAGCAATGTTCATCCCCATATTGGCTACCATCGCGTAAATACCAAAGCGCACAGGGGTTTTCATATCTTTACGAGAAGTAAACCCAGGCACTAAAACTTTAACCAAAATAAAACCTAGCAAGCCTATGGAATAAGCCATAAGACTTTGCCCGGCTAAGCGTACATCCTCAGCAGAAAACGCATCATATTGAAACAAGGTTGAAAGCATCGGCTCGGCCAGTATTAATAGCCCAATTGAAGCAGGAACCCCTATCAATAACACCAATCTTAAAGCCCAATCTAATGATTTAGAAAATTCTTCGGGATTCTCTGATGAGTGGCTTCTAGATAAACTGGGTAAAATAACGGTGGCTAAAGCGATACCAAAAATACCCAAGGGAAATTCAACCAGCCGGTCTGAGTAATACAGCCAAGACACACTACCTGCAGCAAGAAAAGAAGCAATTAACGTATCTAATAACAAGTTGATTTGGGTAATTGATACTCCAAAAATGGCTGGTAGCATCAATTTTAAAATACGCTTTACCCCAGGGTCTTTAAACCCTAAGGTCAACTTAGGTAACAAGCCTAATTTATACAGTGCAGGGAATTGAAACAATAACTGCACCCCACCTGCTACAAACACCCCCCAAGCCAAAGCAACAATAGGGTCGTCCATTAAAGGAGAAAGCCATACTGCTGCGCCAATCATACAAATATTTAAAAATACGGGGGTAAAAGCGGGTACTGCAAACTTACCATGGGAATTTAAAATGCCTCCAGCAAAAGCAACCGAGGAAATAAAAAACAAGTAAGGGAAGGTGATGCGTAACATGTGCACAGCTAATTCATGCTGCTTACCCTCATGACTAAACCCTGGGGCAAAAATGGTAATCAATATAGGAGCGGCAATAACACCAATAATACTCACTATAAATAAGATAACCGCCAAGGTTCCAGCCGTTCTATCTATAAAGAGTTTTAAGGCTTCTTTACTCCCTTGTTCTTTATAATCCGACAGTACAGGAACAAAGGCTTGAGAAAATGCGCCTTCGGCAAATAGTCGTCGTAAAAAATTGGGGATTTTAAACGCTACAAAAAAAGCATCGGTTCCTGAATCAATTCCAAAAATTCGGGCAAACAGCATATCTCTAATAAAACCAAGAATGCGTGATATCATCGTCATGCTACTCACGATAGCGGTTGATTTAAAAAGTTGTCGGCTCAAAGTAGCGTATTAGTTTAGTCATTAAATTAATGTTGACAATCATATCATTTGCACTGATAATGTGCGGTTCTTATTTAACACAGAATAATTTTGTACTATGGCTAATACAGCACAAGCTAAAAAAAGAGCGCGTCAGGCAGAAAAAAGCCGTATACGCAACACAGGACAACGTAGCAATCTACGTACCTTTATCAAAAAAGTACTAGCAGCGGTTGATGCTGGTGATAAAGAACAAGCACAATCAGCATTTAAAACAGTTGTTCCTGTTATTGATTCTGCAGTTACTAAAGGCCTTATCCATAAGAATAAAGCTTCACGTAACAAAAGTCGCTTGAACTCTAAAGTTCGCGCAATGGCTTAATAGCTAAAAAATTCTAAAAAGGCGGATACATTTTAAATGTATCGGCCTTTTTTTATGTCTGAACGATGTGGCTTAGATCTATTACTCTTAAGCCCTTGGCGGGAGAGGGTTTAGGTGAGAAGGGTAAAAGAATAAGAATTTTGCAGAAGAGAATTATTTATTCCGCCTCATCCAACCTTCTCCCTTTGGAGAAGGCTTAAGAGCGCCCAATCTGCCGAGTACTCCTAGCCATACAACTCTATTTTAGCTCCTTAAAACATAGAACATTCAAACCTTTCCCTTCTACTTCAACAAACACCTTTGGCGGCTTTATTTCCTCAACAAGCTGATAGTTTGGCGCAAGCTCCTGCATATGCTCTATTAAAAATTCACGCCCTAGCTCTGGTGCATTCAAACATAAAATAAGCGCACTATTAGCTGCCATAAAGGTATCAAGTCGTCGCAATATCTTTGGGTAGTCTTTTTCTATATCCACACTGCCTTTTTGAAAGGTGGGAGGATCACAAATCAACAAATCAAATGGCCCTCGCTTTTTTAAGCGTCCAAATGATTTAAAAATATTTAGCTTTTCAAATCTTACATTATCACAGGGTTGCTGATTCAAACGATGATTGTCTCTTCCTACATTAAGGGCTGGACTGCTCATATCAGCATTGAGCACTGATGCAGCTTTCCCTGCAATAGCAGCAACAGAGAACCCGCAAGTATATGAAAATAAATTAAGCACTCGTTTATTCTCACTATGCGCTTGCACCCAATCCCGTCCGTTTTTCATATCCAAAAACAAGCCAGTATTTCGCGCCTGCCCTAAACGTATATTAAACTGTAAATTAGCTTCTTTAATCGCAAGCTTTTGAATATCTTCGCCCCTAATAACATCAATAGGCCCTGCTAATTCATATCGATGTTGTAGCTGAACACTTATACAGCTAGGAAAAGTTTGCAATAAATCATCTACTAAAACCTCAATATCCGAACTAGGCTCTGGAGCAAACAAAGTAATTAAAAGTACAGGTGGTAGCCAGTCTACAGTGACATGGTCCAAGCCTTCATAGGCATGACCTCTACCATGAAATATTCTTTGGGCCTGCAAAAAATCTTGATCTGTTGACGGTATTTGTAGGTATTTAGGAAGATCCAATAATCTAGACACTCAAAGTTTCTCGCAAATAAAATGCGCTAGTTTACACATTTTTTAATATAATCATTCTATTTTAAGATATTGTAGCCCTATGAAATTATTAATACGCAATCTTTCTCGCAGTACAACCGAAGCAGAAGTTCGGGACCTTTTTGAATCATACGGCACGGTACAGTCATGCACGTTAGTTATGGATAAAGAAAAAGGAGGCTCCAAAGGCTTTGGTTTTGTTGAAATGCCGAAAGTAGGCGAAGCAAAAGCGGCCATGAAAAGCCTGAATGGAAAAGATGTTGATGGCAATAGAATTCGTGTGAAGAAATCAGAATCGAATGAGTGAGCATCGTAATCAAGACCCGCTTCACGGAATAACATTAAAGGCGATACTAACCGAACTAGTTGAGAGACATGGCTGGGATGAATTAGCTAGACGCATTAAAATTAATTGCTTCGCTAAAGACCCTAGCTTTAGTTCCAGCCTTAAGTTTCTACGTAAAACACCATGGGCTAGAAACAAAGTTGAAAACCTTTATCTTAGAGATAAGTGGGTGGAAAGCACTAAATTGTGAACCTAGACTTCGCGTGAAGATCTTAG
>CAZMQH010000100.1:0-7945 GCA_964568245.1 uncultured Methylomarinum sp. | reverse complement strand
TTTTCAACCGCTGTGGCGATTATGAGTGGTGTGTGGTTATCTCTATAGTGCTACTTTGGGGCGTGTATCAAATCAAAGCAGGGTTAAACAGATTTTAATCCGAATTATACTGGGATTAAGCGTATTTGTTTTGGTTGCAGGACTGATGGCTGTGATGCTGTTTTTTTAGATAAAAAGGGGGTAATTTTAAATAATCATGATTTATAAATTTAATTTTTTAACGGTTTTTATTGGCCTATTTTTTCTATCATTGAGCCATTCTTATGCTTCTGAAGTTGCACTGGGATTAATGGATGGAAAATTAATAATATGCCCTGACTCACCTAACTGTGTCAGCAGCGAGTCAGCAATGATTAGTCCGATCAAGCTATCAGGCGCTGAGCCAGAACTTGCATGGTCACTATTGCAGCAAGTGATTAACCAGCAAGGAGGGGAAATACAAGAAAAATCAGCTAATTATTTGTTAGCTACTTTTACAACAGCTATTTTTAGTTTTTCTGATGATGTGGAAGCTCGACTTGATTTAGAATCAAACGTCATTCACTTACGTTCGGCTTCTAGAGTAGGTTATTATGATTTTGGTGCTAACCGTAGACGGTTGCAAGAAATTATAAAAATGATGCAACTAGCGCTATACAAAAATAGAGAAGAAAGCACTCAGAAATACTAAACCAAGCGTATTAATTAAAACCCATGACGTAGGAGTGTCCGTCCTCGGCACGATTGATAATGGATTGTTTTTAGAGAAAAGAGCATGATTTTATTCGCGCCGAGGGTGGGAACTCCTACAAAGTACAGTTATTCAAAGACACTGAATAGTGACACATTTTTTTAAATGACTATAAACGAAACACAGGTTAAAAAAAGATATGTTGGAAACGATGTTGTTTTTATGAGTGGGAGGGGCCAATAGGCCCCTCCCACACTTGAAATCCCATGTTTTTTTATAACTCCCCCTTTTTCTAAATCAACCTGTGGTAAATTCATTGCTATTATTTAAATGATAAGGAAATCAATCCAAAGTATGACCCAAACCTTTTATAAACAACTGTTGATTGGGGGCAGTATTACCCTAATAGCCGGGTGCTCTGCAAATATTAATCAATTTAAATCTCCAGTAACTCCCTCTGAGAAGTTTTCTTATAGTGGAACGCTTCTTATTGCAGATAAATGGTGGTTAGCGTTTGAAGATCCCTCGCTTAATCGACTAATTGACCAAGCGCTAGGCCATAACTTTAATTTATTAGCGGCTTATGATCGGTTGGCACAAGCACGCGCTATTGCAAAAAAATCAGGTGCGGAATTAACCCCGCAATTAAATGGCTCTTTTGCTACAAATCAGAGTTACATCGAAAATAATTCAGGGCGTAATACAATCAATGAATTTTCTGCTGGTTTTACTGCCAGTTATGAATTGGATTTATGGGGACGTATTCGTTTTGGTCTGCATGCTGCCGAGCTGGATGAACAAGCCGCGCAACAAGACATTAAGATTGCGGTCATTTCATTGAGTGCAGAAGTGACAAGCACTTGGTATAAGCTAATAGATCAACGTTTACAATTAGCTTTGTTAGATAAGCAGATTAAAGTTAATCAAGATAATGTCAATATACTGCTGACTCGTTTTAGATTTGGGCAGGCTAGGGCGGCTGATGTATTTCAGAAAAAGCAATTATTGCAATCAACCATCGGGGATAAAGCCACGGTGCTTGCTAATATCAAAAGTTTTGAATATCAGCTGACTACATTGTTGGGACAACCAACTAATACGCTGGAATTGTCAGAAAACCCCCAGTTTCCATTATTACCTTCTAAACCTAATACGGGCTTAAGCAGTGAATTAATCCAACGCCGCCCTGATATTAAAAAGGCCTACTTAAAAGTTCAGGCTGCAGATCAACGTATTGCTGCTGCAATTGCTGATCGATTCCCTAAAATCAGTTTATCAGCCAGCTTCAATACCAATACTCCAGATTTACAAAGTTTATTTAATAATTGGTTGGCAACTTTAGCTGGGAATTTAGTGGTACCTTTAATTGATGGGCATAGACGAGTTGCTGAAGTTGAACGGCAACAGGCTATTTTTTCTGAAACAGTTAATCAATATGGTGCTGTGATTTTAACGGCCTTACAAGAAGTTGAAACCGCTTTAATTAAGGAACAACAGCAAGCTCTTTTAGTAAGTAGCCTAAATAAACAATTAGTCTTATCCCGACAAGCTTATCAGCAAATACAGTTGCGCTATCAATATGGTGGGATGGATTTTTTACGTATTTTATCTGCCCAGCTTTCTGTGCAAACATTAGAACGCAGCCAGATTCATGCAGCGCGTGAACTTATCGACTTCCGAATTGACTTATATAAAGCTTTAGCGGGTGGTTGGTCAGTTAAAACCCCTATAGCTCACATGCCTGTTGATCTTATTAAACACCAATAAATAATGACTTATCACTTGCCAAAAATTGTATTTAAAAATCTACGCAGCATCATTATTTCACTGATTATTGTGCTGGTGGCGGGAAGCTTATCTTCATATTGGTTATCTAATCGTCCTCGTGCGCCTAAAGTATTGGGGAAGTTTGTTGCTCCACGGGTGACAGTTATGTCTTATCAAGTCATAGATCATCCAACCACTATTTTTGCGATGGGTAATGTTATTCCATCACAAAGTGTTAATTTAACTTCACGTATTAGTGGCATGGTTATTGGTGTGGGTGATAATTTTATAGAAGGTGGGGTGTTAAAAAAGGGGGAGAAAATTGTGCAATTAGATCCGACTGATTTTAGACTTATTATTTTGCAAAAGGAAAGTGACGTAGTTCAAGCTGAATTTAATCTAAAACTAGAACAGGGACAGCAAGCCATTTCTAGACGTGAATTTCAGATATTAGGGGGAGGTCAATTAAGTGAACAAGAAGAAGAATTGATCTTACGGAGACCCCATTTAAAGGCTGCGAAAAATAAAGTGGTAGCGGCAAAAGCTATTTTGCAGAGAGCTAAATTAGATTTAGAGCGTACGCTAGTCGTTTCGCCGTTTTATGGGATTATTCTGGAGCGTAATGCCAATGTTGGCTCATGGGTTTCTACTTTTTCGACAGGAACGCCTTTGGTTAAATTGGTGGGGATTAATAAATTTTGGATTGATGCCTCTCTCCCTATGGATAAGCTTAAATGGTTGTCTATTCCTGGGATAAGTGATCAACCAGCCTCCTCCGTAAAAGTGAGCTATGACAGAGCTTGGGGTAAAGGAGTTTATCGAGAAGCGGTGGTTAAACGGTTAAAAGCAGAAGTTGAACCTTCTGGACGGATGGCTAAATTAATTATTGAAGTAGATGACCCATTAAGCCAGAAAGCGGTGAATAAAAATGCACCTCCCTTGATTCTGGGAACTTTTGTTAGAGTGGCGATAAAAGGGCAAGTTTTACATGATGTTATTGCTTTACCTAGCAGTGTTTTACATGATGGCCGTTATATATGGCTGGTCGATGAAAATAAGGTTTTAATAGTTAAAGAAGTGCAAGCTGTTTGGGCTGAACAAGAAGTAATTTATTTGCCAAAGCAACAATTACCAGAGAATGTGCAGATTATTAGCAGTAATTTATCAACCCCGGTAGCGGGAATGAAAGTACATCCCGTTAACACTGTTCAACCTTAAACTTATGAAGCATAATTCTTCTATTTCGGTCAAAGGTCCTATTGATTGGATGGCTAAAAATGCAGTAACGGCCAATTTAATAATGATTGCCTGTATTGTCGGTGGTTATTTATTTATGCAGACCATTAAGCAAGAGGTGTTTCCTCACTTTCAAGTCGATGCTGTTAGAATCAGTATTGCCTATCCTGGGGCTAGCCCTGAAGAAATTGAATCAGGTATTATTCTAGCGGTTGAAGATGCGATTAGTAGTGTTGAGGGGGTTGATGAGATTAGCTCATCTGCAAAGGAGGGTATTGCCTCTATTACGGTAGAAGCGATGAATGGGGTGGATATACATGTACTCACTCAAGACCTGCAACAACAAGTTGACCGAATTACCACCTTTCCTGAAGATGCCGAAGAACCTGAAGTGACAGTGCTTACTTTGCGTAAAAGAGGAATTACCCTTGCTTTATATGGTGATACTAAAGAAAGTGTTTTGCATGAAATTGCCGAACAGTTTCGTGATCGATTACTGCAAGATGCAGAAATTACACAAGTTGAATTGACAGGCGTGAGGCCGCTTGAAATAAGTATTGATGTCAGTAAAGAAAACTTACGTCGTTATGGTTTAACCATTGGGGGTATTGCTCAGCGTATTGCCAAAGCCAGTATTGAAATACCCGGCGGGAGTATTAAAACAGACTCTGGTGAGATTCTGATTCGGATGAAAACGCGTAAAGATTATGGGCAGGATTTTGCCAGTATTCCTATTATTACCACAACGGATGGCTCACAGGTTTTATTGGGACAAATCGCTAATATTACCGATGGTTATAAGGATAATGATTATTCTGCAACTTATAATGGTAAGCCAGCAGTGCTGGTACATGTTTATAGTGTAGGGGATCAAACACCGATCCAAATTTCAGCGGCTGTGAAAAAATATGTTCAGCAGATAAAGCTAGAACTACCACAAGGTATACAAGCTGAAGTTTTGCATGACAGTTCAATAATGTATCAACAAAGGATAGACCTATTGTTACGCAATAGTGCAATGGGATTAGTACTGGTATTTATTGCTCTGTCTTTATTTTTAGAATTGCGTCTGGCATTTTGGGTGATGATGGGGATACCGATTGCCTTTATGGGTTCCTTTTTAATATTGCCATCATTAGGGGTTACCCTCAATATGGTTTCCCTGTTCGCCTTTATTATTGCCTTAGGGATTGTGGTGGATGATGCCATTATTATTGGTGAAAATATTTATCATTATCGTCAAGAAGGTTTACCACCGATGGAAGCAGCGATAAAAGGTGCTAAAGATATGGCAGTGCCGGTCACTTTTAGTATCTTGACTAATATTGCTACTTTTATGCCTTTGTTTTTTATGCCAGGGGTAATGGGAAAAATATTCTCCATGATTCCTATGGTGGTTATTACAGTGTTTCTAATTTCATTAGCAGAAAGTTTGTTTATTCTGCCCAATCATCTTGGCCATTTAGCCCCGATAAAAAAACAAGGGATACAAGCCTGGATTTATCAAAAACAACAGGTATTTAGTCATGCCTTCAGACGATGGGTTAATCATAGGTATGGTGATTTTTTGGAATGGATTCTTAATCACCGTTATCTAACAGTGGTTGCTGCTTTTTCATTATTGATAGTGACTTTGTCTTATGCTGCCAGTGGCCGCATGGGCATGTCTATGTTTCCAAAAAGCGAATCTGACTTTGCAAAAGTAACTGTTAGTTTACCTTATGGCACATCGATTGAAAAAACTAAGTTAGTGGTTCAGAAATTGGTTAATACAGCCACTCAAGTTGCAAAAGAAACTGGACAAGAAAAAAAATTAGTCAGAGGTATCTTTGCTGATATTGGTGTTGGCGGAAGTCATAAAGCTATTATTAGTGTTTATTTAACAGATCCTGACATTCGTAATGATATTTTAAATACAGAACAATTTACTCAAAATTGGCGCAACAAAACTGGGGCAATAACAGGGGTAGATACTTTGCTATTTGAATCAGATTCTAAAGGTCCAGGTTCAGGATCAGCCATTACCATTGAGTTAAATCATCGGGATTTGGAGGTGCTGGAAAAAGCTAGTCAACAACTAGCCAATGCATTACGAGCTTATCCAAGGGTTAAAGATGTGGACGATGGTTTTAGCCCAGGAAAACAGCAATATGATTTTAGTTTAACTGCAGAAGGTAAAAGCCTAGGGCTGGATGAATTAACGGTAGGCCGGCAGGTGAGGGATGCTTTTTATGGAGCAGAAGCATTACGCCAGCAACGTGGACGAAATGAAATTAAAATAATGGTTAGGCTACCCAAGGCAGAACGTAACACAGTGATGGATATGAATGATTTTTTACTATGGACGGATAATAATACTGAAATCTCCGTTAAAGAAGTGGTTGTGGTTAAAAAAGGACGGGCATATACCGAAATTAATCGCCGTAATGGCCGCAGAAATGTACAAGTGGTTGCTGATGTGACACCGCGTAATAAGGCCAGTGAAATTATTAATGATCTTGAAATAACTGAACTGGCTAAAATGACTAAGCAATACCCAGGTTTACAATATAGCTTTCAAGGTAGGCAGGCGGATATGTCAGAAAGTTTAGGAAGTTTAAAACTGAGTTTTATGGTGGCGGTATTAGTCATTTATGCCATGCTGGCGATTCCTTTTCAAAGCTATATTTTGCCATTAGTTGTGATTATCAGTATCCCCTTTGGCATTATCGGTGCTATTTATGGACATTTATTAATGGGATACGACTTGAGTATGCTGAGCATGCTAGGTGTGGTGGCACTTTCAGGCATTGTGGTTAATGATTCATTGGTTCTGATTAATCATGCGAATCAACTCAGAATGAAGCATCCGGATAAAACAGCGGCTAATATTATTAAAATGGCCAGTATTCAGCGCTTTAGACCCATTATACTGACAACCATGACCACTTTTTTAGGGTTAATGCCGATGATTCTGGAAACCTCAAGACAGGCCAAAATTCTAATCCCAATGGCTATTTCCATTGGTTTTGGGATACTTTTTGCCACCTTGATAACCTTGGTTTTAATCCCTTCACTTTATTTGATTATGGATGATTTGCGTAGGGATAACAAAGTTAAGCACTAACAACAGAACACTATAAATTGTATTTTTAACGTTGAGATTTAATTCTCTGCTAGACTGGCAATAGATATTTTACCTTGAAGAACATAATGAATAAGCACTTTTTACAACAAATACAAATCAAAAATTTTAAATGTTTTGATGACTTTAAAGCTGATGGTTTAGGACGCGTTAATCTTATTGGTGGTAAAAATAGGCGTGAATATTTAAATGTATTATCTCCATTCAAAAAGGGTAGTATTCAGCAATATATTGAATTGACTGATGGAATCAATGAAAAAGCCAATTTATAATTTTGATAAACCAGAGTTAAGTGAACTTAAATTTTTTTTAAACCAATTAAGTACACCAAAGGGCTTATTTTGAATGTTTATCTGAAACAAGTTTACATTTTACCTATATTGGAGCATGGTTCTATACAAACCACATAGTTTAATGTGGATTTGTCGGTAGGAGCGACCTATTGACCGTGACTGCTCTTGATCTTGTTCTGATGCGGCCAACAGGCCCTTCCTACTTTTCTTGACAGATATTAAATGTATTGATGATTTACCCTGTGGCTATATTGAATAGCCATAAAACATTATTTATAGAGGTGTGTTATGAATGTATCTAAAGTGATAATAGTTTTTATATTGACGGCTTTTAGTGCTACTACATGGGCTTATGGCAGTAGCAGTAGTAGTAAAAAGGCTTGTAATAAACCCAATTTTACCCAGTTTACCCCAGCTCATTTGGAGGTTGTGCAACCTCAGTCTACATTTTCATTTGTAGTTTCAGCTTCGGTTAATCCAGAAACTATAAAAGTGAGTGTTAAAAAAATAGCTGTTGATATCACTATCAATAACATAAATAATAGCTATGAAGTGTCAGGGATACTTCCAGAATCGCTTATCAATACTTATGCTAGAGTCGTTATAAAAGCAATAGGAACAAATAACTGCAAAGGGGATGCAGGATGGTTACTTAAGATAGAGTCTTAATCATTTAAAAAACTATTTTTATGAAACAAGCTATTGTGATTATCGGTATTGGGGAGTTAGCTCTTAAAAACCAGCAATTCAGTCACGCTATTGCAATAATAAGTAATTACATTATAATTACTTATTATCCGCTTTTTTAATTAGGTTATGGCATGGCACATTTAGTCAAAATTGGTAATTCTCAAG
>CAZMQH010000099.1:0-8094 GCA_964568245.1 uncultured Methylomarinum sp. | reverse complement strand
TTGAAAATTAGCGTAGATTGTCGCATTGTCAGAAGTTGTAAAACTAATCTCCTCTGCTATTGTCACTTGGCTTACAACAATAAAAAACAAAATAATAACGACACGTAACATAACCACACCCCTCTTAATAGATAGATAAAAGATAAATACCTATTTGCTACAAATTTAAGGTAGTATTTTTTAATAAAAAGAGATATTTGAAATGAAAAATACATTCAAAAAAACCATCATACTCTTCATTTTAACAAGCTCCTATTCAATGGCTGATGTTTCGGGAAAAGTCATTGCTTATGCTTGTTACAGTTGCCATGGCGAGCATTTAACTCAACTAGCATTACCGATTCCCTTATCTGCATCACATTTAACTCGCACATTGATAGCTTTTAAAATGGATAAAAACAACTCAATTATGAACAGAGTAACAAAAGGCTTTACTGATAACGAGTTAAAAGCAGTGGCAACTTACATCAGCGGTTTAGATTAAATGATTTCCAGACGACAATTTATCCAATTAGCGGGTAGCTCTACTGGACTTTGGCTTGCTGGCTGCCAAAATAGGAAGATCAAACCATCCTCGGCCCATGTTGTGATTATAGGCGGCGGTTTTGGCGGAGCAACAGCAGCAAAAACCATTAAACAACTAGATCCCAGTATTAAAGTCAGCTTAATTGAACCTAATAAACACTATATCACCTGCCCTGGAAGTAACTGGGTTTTAGGTGGTTTAAGGGAGTTGCAATCCCTTGTTGTATCTTATCAGCAGTTATCAAGTCATTATGATATCGACCTGATTCATCACAAAGTAACTTTAATTAATCCTGAAAAACATTTTGTGACACTCAGTAACCAGCAAACAATAAGCTATGACCGCTTAATCGTATCACCTGGTATTGATTTCCGCTGGGAAACCATTGCAGGCCATAATAACGCCACCAGCCATTTAATCCCCCATGCTTGGAAAGCTGGAGCACAAACCACACTATTAAATAAGCAACTACAATCCATGCATAACGGTGGAACTGTCATTATTTGCGCCCCCCCAAATCCTTTCAGGTGTCCTCCTGGGCCTTATGAACGCGCCAGTATGATGGCCCATTACTTAAAACGTCATAAGCCTAAATCAAAAATAATAATTCTTGACCCTAAAAGCCAATTTTCAAAGCAGCAGCTATTTATCAATGGTTGGAAAAAACATTATGGATATGGTTCAAGTAATAGCATGATTGAATGGCATTCAATCCCTGATAACCCTGTCATTAAAATTGATGTCAAAAACAAGCGTGCAGAAACAGACTTTGGTGATATTTTTAAAGCCGATGTTTTAAATTATATTCCAGCTCAAAAAGCAGCTGGTATTGCAGAAACAGCTGGGCTTTGTGATGAATCTGGATGGTGTCCAGTTAATCATAAAAACAGTGAATCAACTTTACACCCAGATATTCATGTGATTGGTGATGCTTCCATACAAAGCCCCATACCCAAGTCAGCTTTTGCAGCGAATGCAGAGGCAAAAGTATGTGCTTTTGCAATGGTAAATTTACTCAATGAAGTTGAAGCTATTGAGCCATTATGGATTAACACCTGCTATAGCTTAATTACAGCTGAGCAAGGCATTTCTATTGCTATGGTGTACAAACTAAACCAGCTCGGTAAAATCATCAAAGTTAAAGGGGCTGGTGGTGTTACGCCCGATACCAATGAAGCAACCTTATCAGATGAAGCACATTTTGCTAAGCAATGGTTAAAATCTATTGTTGCTGATAGTTTTAAATAACAGCGGACTTAACTTTCAAAAGATAATATAGTTCCAAAGGTTTCTTTCCAGTCTTGATCAAATTTTTCAACAGCTGGATTAACTGCTGGGTGAGAAATCATCTGAATGGCCACATCAACGGGGATTGTGATCGCCCCCACCCCTAGTTTCATTACATCCATCACTTGTAATGTATTTTTAAAGCTTGCAGGAAGCACTTTGCAATTTAAATCATGTATTGTGATTAATTGCTGCAAAGCAGCAACCACGGCAATGCCATCGCCACCCATGGTATCCATTCTATTCACATAAGGTGCTAAATAATCAGCCCCACACAACGCGGCCAAAAAGCCTTGTTGACTGCTGTAAATAGCCGTGGCTAAAACCTTAATCCCACATTTTTTAACTATTTTAATAGCTGCCAACCCAACTTCAGTGGCAGGAATTTTAACCACCATATCAAAGGGCAATTTATCAATTTCAATAGCTTCATCAACAATTTCATCGACTGTTTGACTGATCACTTGCACATGAAAACGAGCATCCTCAATTATTTCTGCTAATTCTGATAGCGCTTGAGTAACCCCTATTCCCGCATTAGCCAGAATAGAAGGGTTAGTCGTCACCCCTTTTATTGGAAGGCAGGAGTTAAGACGATTAACTTGCTCTGTATCAACGGTATCTAAATATAGTTCAATCATTTTAATAATATTTATGTCGAAAATAGTTATACTCCACGCGAAGTGCATGCTTCAGTTTTAGAAAGCACACCCCTCAGGACTGAGAATTAAATAACTTATCAGCCTTTTCTATTTGGACGGCAATGACCTCAATTTCTAAAAAAAATATCTGTAGCTTACCCAATAACTTAATTTTATCCATTCGCTTTGTCCATTACAATTATTTTGTTTGGTAAAAGGTGCTTAGCTGGCTACGTAACTATTGCTACATGACTGAAGCCGGACATAAATACAAGTAAGGGAGTCAGTAATAAATAATGTACCTAGATCTCGCAGGATTTTTATTTCTCCTTGGCTCTTCTCAAGAGAAGCATAGTCATTCTATGTGCCGATTGAGAAGAGCCAAGGAGGGATAAAAAGACAAGAGAGCTGGGTATATTATTTGTTACTGCCTCCCTAAGGTTGGATGATTGTTTTTTTCCATCTCCCTAATGCGAGCTACATTATCATATAAATGTAGAGTCTCATTTCTTTGTCTTTACCATCGATAATATAATGGCAATACCCACAATATTAAACAAAGTATATATATACAATAACTTTGAACCAAGTCACACTTTTATGTAACCAATGAATTACAAACAACTAAGTACACGCCATCTATTATCGTTTATGTTATTATCGCGAGCAATGTAAGCTAACTGAATTATACTAAGTAAAATTAAAAATTCATCTCAAAACTCTGATCTTAAGAGCCAGTTAATCATCAGCAAATCACGGCTTTCAGCTATTTTGCACCACTCCCCTATTGCTATTGCTTTTACAGATATTGACCTTAGAGTTTTAAAAACCAATCGACAATTCCTCAATCAATTTGGTTATAACGAAGAAATCAATTCCCTTTATAATTTACTAAGCCAACCATCGAATGAAATATTCTGTACCAAAGACCATTGCTTAAATAGCTTAGTAAAAGAAGGAGAGGTGGAGCTTGATGCCCAAATTCGCCATAAAAAAGGGCATCGGCTTTGGGTGCATATTAAAGGAACTTTACTAGGCCAAGCAACAGCTAAAAATGAAATATTATGGTCTCTTGAAGATATTAGCCAGCGTAGAACGGCACAAGAACAACGCCAACTAGCAGAAACAGTATTTGAAGTATCAGGTGAGGCCATGGTTATTTTAGATGACCAAGGTCATCTAGAGAAAATAAACCCAGCTATGCAGCGTTTAATCGAATATTCTGCATCAGAGCTAAAAGAGCTCGCTTTGATTGATCTATTTGACGCCTCCAGTAATCAGTCTTCAATCAACCGAATATTTAGTTTAGTCATAAAAGAGGGTCAGTGGAAAGGCCAAATGTCGCTCCGCAAAAAAGACCAAACTATTTTCCCTGCACAATTGACCATTAATTGCATCAAACGCCCCATTGGAACCATTAGCCACTTTGTCGCCATACTAGCTGATATTTCAGAATTTAAAGCTCAAGAAAAAATATTAAAACATCGAGCAAATCATGACCCATTAACAGGTTTGCCTAATAGGAATGAATTTTTTATTCGCCTTAATGATTCTCTGGCAGCTGCTAAACGCCATCAATACACTGTAGCACTTCTATACCTTGACTTAGATGGCTTTAAACCCATAAATGATACATTAGGGCATGGTAGAGGTGATGAAATCCTACAACAAGTTGCCGTCAAATTGACTCATTGTATCCGCGAGGTTGATACTGTCGCACGCTTAGGAGGGGATGAATTTTCCATTATTTTAAATGGTACCTCTGAACAGCAAATCAACGCTACTGCCAAGCGTATCATTCAGTCCATCTCAATACAGATTGAAAACTCACTTCAGCTATCTGTGAGTATTGGTATTTCATTATTTCCCAAAGATTCTATAAATCCACTAAAATTACTTCAATATGCCGACGAAGCAATGTATAAAGTAAAGCACCATGGAAAAAAGTCTTACCATTGGCATAACGCCGAAATAAAATAAAATTAACTTATTATGCTAAATATTGAAAAAATTTCAGATTTATCAGGTCTCAATGTTTTATATGTTGAAGATGATGCTGAAACTAGGGAAGAGCTGGAGTTAATACTTCAAAGTTGGTTTAAAAATTTATATATTGCGGCGGATGGAAAAGAAGGCCTAGAGCTTTATCATCAACATCTACCAGATATTGTTATTTCAGATATTCAAATGCCAAAAATGAATGGACTTTCCATGGCAGCCGATATCAAGCACTGTAACCCTGCCCAAGAAATTATCATTTTAAGCGCACATAATGATGTCGAATACTTGTTTAGAGCATTAGAATTAGGCATTAAACACTACATCACTAAGCCTATCAGCATTGAGCGCTTACTTGATAAGCTGGTTGAAATTCAACAACAAATGACGCTGCAAAATACAGCCGACCGAAATCAAAAACTATTAGAACAATACAAACTTTTAGTCGATGAAAAAGCTATCGTTGCAAAAATAGATCTGCAAGGAAAAATCAGTTATGTTAATGATCAGTTTTGTACCTTATCTGGCTATAGTAAAGAAGAGTTAATAGACCAGCATTATTTATTCACCTTTTCAAATAATGGACAAGACGCGCTACTAAATGAATTAAAAACTAGTATTTTAGCAACCCATAAGTGGCAAGGTTTTTTAAAGAAAACCAGTAAATGCGGCAATATCTATACAGTCGATGTTACGGTGGTTGCTATAGTTGATACCAATAATAAAATTGAAGAATTTGTCGCCTTAATGGTAGATATGACTGAAGCCTACCATAAGTTTGAACGACTCTCAGTTAATTTACAGCAAGATTTAAAATCCCAACAACATTACCTTAAAGAATATGAACGCGCGATGGAGTTAGGAACCTCACTCTGTGTGCTTGATAAAAAAGGCATAATAATCAGTGCCAATAAAAACTTCAGCTCAACCTTAAACTGTGAAACTGATGAAATTATCGGCCTTGCATTTAGTGATTTAGTGCTAGATTGCAACGATTTTCAACAGCGTGTTTTAGATACGGTTCAAAAACAGGGATTCAGTTCAAGAGTCATTCGTATTGGAACCAAAGCAGGCTATGAACGTACATTGAGTACTGTGATTGTTGGCATTCATGATGAGGCAGGCAGTTTACGTTCTATGATGAGTTTAAGCCAGGATATTAGTGATTCTATCAAACTCAATGACGATATTATTGAAACGCAAAAAGAACTAATTTATGTTATGGGTGAAGTGGTTGAAAACCGTAGTAAAGAAACGGGCTTACATATTAAAAGAGTGGCTAGAATTTCAGAGTTTATGGCTGAAAAATATGGCCTCAGTTCAGAACATGCTCAAATGATTAAAATTGCCTCCCCTATGCACGATATTGGCAAAGTAGGAATTTCTGATGAAATATTACATAAACCAGGAAAATTAACTAAAGAAGAATATAAATCCATGCAAACCCATACTAACTTGGGTTATGCCATGCTTAATAAAATGGATAGACCCTTAATAAAAATGGCAGCTACCATCGCGCACGAGCATCATGAACATTACAATGGCCTAGGTTATCCTTTAGGACTTAAAGGTGAGCAAATTTCAATTGAAGCTAGAATTGTTGGTTTAGTCGATGTTTTTGATGCCTTGGGAAGTAAGCGTAGTTATAAACAGCCATGGACTGATGAACAAATTGTGCAGTATATGAGCAGTAAAAAAGGCCTGCAATTTGACCCTGAGCTAGTTGATTTATTTCTAGATAATTTTGAACAAATTATCACTATTCGTAACCAATTACTTGATCAACATACATAATGCTAAAACGGTTCACCTTTCTTATCGCCTTATCACTCAGCTCTTTAGTTCAAGCAAAATACGATAACGCGACAAGTTATAGCTTAGATGACTGTATTGTTATCGCTTTAAAGCAACATCAATCGTTAAAAGTATCTGATGCACAAGTGCTAATGGCAGAAGCACTGCATCAACAAGCTATGTCAGCTTATTACCCTAGATTGAGTGTCTCTATCAGTGCAGATAGAGCCGATGAAGATAGAACTTTTTCTATAAAAGGGGATTTTGCTTTACCCGATTCTTTAGCCATTGGTTTAGGTCAACTTAATCCATTAAACCCCACCCCAGTATCATCCATTCCAATGGATATGAAAATAAAAATGTTTGATAGAGATATTGCTAGAGCCTCTGTCAATCTTAGCTATCCAGTGTTTACAGGCTTAAAACGCCCTGCTATTGTTAGCCAAGCGGCAAAAGGCGTGTTGTTTGCTGAACAAGGGCGAAGAAAAACCAACTTAGATGTAGTTCGTGATGTTAAAAAGTATTTCTATGCGGCTCAATTTGCTATTGGTATGGAACAATTAGCTAAAGATGCACTGATGCGCTTTGAGGTATTAGAGAATTTAACCGACCGTCTATATCAAAATGGTTCATTAAAAGTTAAAAAAACTGATTACCTACGTACTAAAACGACTACTGCCCTTGCTCGCTCAATGGTGAATGAAGCTGTCTATTCTCGCGAATTAGCACACGAGGCTTTAGGCAATGCTATGGGCCAAGCTTGGGATGCAAAATATCATTTAGCTGATAATACTCAACCAGAAGTGATAAGCACTGAACTAAAAGCGTTAATTGATGCAGCCAATAACTTTAATCCAGAAATACAACAATTAAACCTTGCCGTACAAATTGCAGAACATAGGATTACTGAAGCTCGCAGTGGCTATTATCCCATGATTGGCGTTCAAGCCAGTGCTCATAAGTTATGGAATGGTTTTGATGACGGTTTAATTAATGATGATAATAATGAAGGTTGGAATATTGGTGTCGGCTTAGAATGGGATCTATTTAGTGGGTTTGAAACCGCGGGTAAAGTCAACCATGCAAAAGCAGAACAAAGTAAACTAAAAAGCCAGCGCATATTATTAGATAAAGCGATGGCTTTACAGATTAAACTGCAATTTTTACGCATTAGAAGTTCAGGGAAACAAATTAAAGATACCGAATCTGCCTTTGGCTTTGCCCGCGAAAACCGTAAATTGCATATCCGCGCTTACCAACAAGAAATGGTAGACACTAAAGATGTTATTGAATCCCAGTTAGTAGAAAGCTTTGCCAAAAGCTCCTATTTACGCTCTCGTTATGCGCTAGAAATGGGCTTAACAACCTTAGAGTATTTAATTGGGCATAATATTGATCAGTTAAGCCACTAGGAGGCTGTCCGAGAATAGAAATCGTCGCGAGGGAAAGCCCTTTTGGTCAGTTTTTTCTTTCATTTAAGGCGAATAGTTGCGCTATTTAACGAAAATGAACGGAAAAAATGGCCAAAAGGGCTTTTTCCGTAGCAGATTGTCTATTCTCGGATAGCCTCCTAGGCTTAGCTGATTCATACAATGACACCTAAACAAACCTGATTACTCATGACTCTCCGCCTTATAGACAAGAAAAACAGTGATACTTTGCACGCTGTCACCCCCCGAGATCTTTTATCGAGGGTCTATTCATGCAAAAAACAGGTTCCTGCCAAGAGAATGGCAGAATGACGGGGCATGGTGGAAACTCATGGGAAATCAGGTAAATCAGGTAAATCAGGTAAATAAATGATACGCTTCTTTTTTAATTATTCACCCTTCTTTATTGCCCTTTTAC
>CAZMQH010000098.1:4212-8182 GCA_964568245.1 uncultured Methylomarinum sp. | reverse complement strand
TGCACGAAACAACTTCCCGATTTCTAACTTGCCTTTTTGTCCCAGATTGGGTGATCTCATTCGTTGCGTAGAGTAACTATGCGCCTCATGAGATCACCCAATCTGAAACAAAAACTCTGCGTTATAACTTCGGGAAGTTATTCCGTGCACGCTCCTTATTATGTAAAATACTATTCACCTTGTACTTGTCTCTGTTTAGGTAATTCAAATTTCAGCCCTATTCTGGATGAGCGATTCAGGCTTGATTAGATGTCGCTAAAGTCCCATAATCGGCATCATACTAATAGAGTTGGATGTTGAAACCTGTTGCTATGAGGATCTTAGAGTTTTAGAAAAAAATTGGTTTTTGGTTCTAAAGTTTTATAATGTATCTATGCCTAATAACAGTCTTACCATGTTGCATCTTGAAGCCTTATCTCATCAGCGCGGTGAAGGGGCTGAATCCTTTACGCTTGAGGTGCCTGAATTAAGGGTGCACAAAGGTGAAATTATTGCGCTGACGGGGGCTAGCGGATCGGGCAAGAGCACATTGCTGGAAATTATTGGTTTGATTTTAAGGCCTAAGGTAGCAGGTAAATTTAGCATTTCCACTCATGATATTGCTGATTTCTGGAAAATAGGGCAGAAAAATAAATTATCATTAATACGCTCCAGACAGTTAGGCTTTGTATTACAGTCGGGCGGATTATTGCCTTATTTATCGGTGCTGGATAATATAGTTCTGTCCAGAAAGCTGCTGGGTTTAAAACTGACGGATGATTTTGTGTTTGAGGTGTGTGAGACCTTGGGAATCACTCATTTATTACGGCGTAAACCAGAGCAATTATCCATAGGTGAAAGACAACGAACAGCAATTGCCAGAGCGTTGGTGCATAAACCTGAACTGTTGTTAGCAGATGAGCCAACAGCGGCTTTAGACCCTTTTCATGCCGACCAAGTGATGGGCTTGTTAATCAAGCTGACTCAGCAGTTTAATTTAACTTCGATTATTGTCACCCATGACTGGGACAGGGTTAAAGAGCTTGGGTTAAGGGAAGTTAAATTTAATTGCGATTTTCGTAAGAATAAAGGCACAATAGCCGTTTTGTCAGAAATGTAGGGTGGGCAAAGGGGCTCTTTCCGTGCCCACCTTCAGTATTTTATAAAATTTTATAACAAAAGTGATGGGCACGGGTAGAGCCCTTTGCCCATCCTACGGATTTGAGTATGTCAAACAATCAAATAAGGTCTTTTTTTGTTAGCCTGTCGCTGGCATTTAAAGATTTATGGCATGATAGAAAAATAACTTTTTGTCTGATGGTGTCTTTGGCTTCTGTTATTGCGCCTTTGCTACTGCTGTTTGGTTTAAAGTTTGGTATTGTTTCGACGATGGAACAGCGTTTTCTGCAAGACCCAGGAAAGCGTGAGCTTAAAATAGTTGGGCATTATAAATTGGATCAGGCTTGGTTTGATCAGTTGCAGTCGCGTGCTGATGTCAGTTTTATTGTACCTAATACCCGTGCGCTCAATACACAGGTTGATCTACTAAAAGACAGTAAGAATTTTTTGCGTAAAGTAGAAATTATCCCCACCAAAAAGGGAGACCCATTAGTGCCTAATGATGTGAGGTTTCCTGCTAATAGCCATGAAATTATTGTCTCCCATACTGCAGCTTTAAAGCTGGCTTTAAAGCTAGGAGATCAATTAAATATGATTGTTCCTCGTGTTTATCAGGGGCAGTCTGAGCCAGGGAAATTTGCTGTAACGGTGATTGGCATTCTGCCAGAAAGTGCTTTTTATAGGGAGGGTATTTTTGTTGACTTTGAACTGGTTAAAGCGGTTGATGATTTTAAAGATCAATATGCGGTGCCTGCTTTTGGCATTAATCAGGGTAAAGAAAGAACTGAACGTACTGTTTTTGCCAGTGCCAGAGTTTTTGCCAATTCATTAACTGACGTTGCCATTCTGGCTGATTTTATCAGGCAGGGCGGGGTTGAAGTTAAAACTCATGCTAAAGATATTAAGACCATTCAGCAAACGGAAAAGGTGCTGTCTTTTATTGTTAAAGTGCTGGCCTGGGTTGCCATTTTAGGCGGTGCGGTTTCTCTGGCCGGTTTTCTGATCGCTAATGTGGATCGAAAAAGACAGCATCTTGCCATGCTAAGGCTGATGGGCTTTACAGCATTTAGCATTGCCCTGTATCCTGTGATACAGTCAATGCTTATTGCAACATTTGGTTTTGCGCTTGCCTGTGTCGGCTATCTTTTAGGCGCTAATGCCTTTGACCAGGAGCTGGGCGTTTATATGCAGGAAGCGGGCTTTATCTGTCGTTTATCTAATCAGCAATTACTGATTGCCTATCTATTGACCAATCTGATTGTTTTTTTTACGGCTATCATCGGAGGAATTCGTGCCATTCAAATTGAACCTGCTGAGACTTTTCGGCAACAATAAAATGATAAAACTGCTATTTCTCCTATTGGTATTTTCATCTTCTGCTAATGCCTGGGATCAGAAATACTATAATCCGCAGCCAGAAAGTGATGATATTATTCTGCCTATGCCATGTGACGGCTCTATGTCTTTTAGAAAAATATCAGTACCTGTAAGTCGTCCAATGGATGACTATCTTATCCATATCGGCGGAACGGATGAAGATTGGGATTTTGTTGAGTATAGCCGGCCAAAATATATTGCTGGAAGTTTTTCTGATACCAGTGGTAATAGCTATTTTTTGATTGGGAAATATGAAATAAACCAGCTGCAATATGCTGCGGTGATGGAAAAAGACTGTCTAAAACCATCTATGAAACACCGCTTGCCACAGGGCAAGGTCAATTGGTTTGAAAGTATAGATTTTACTAATCGCTATAATCTTTGGTTGTTAAGCAACGCTAAAGAAAATTTGCCATCTAAAGAAGGCAAATCAGGGTTTGTTCGGCTGCCGACTGAAACGGAATGGGAATATGCGGCTCGGGGCGGAGTGGTTGTCTCGCCTTCCACATTTCAGGGTCGCCTTTTTCCTATGGCTGAAGATATTAAGCAATATGTTTGGCTGGCAGGCACTCAATCAGCAAGAGGCAAAGCGCAATTGACGGGGTTATTAAAGCCTAATCCGCTTAAACTTTACGATATGCTTGGCAATGTTGATGAAATTGTCCTTACGCCTTTTGCTTTAAATAAACTGACCCGGGCGCATGGATTAACCGGGAGCTTTGTGGTGAGAGGTGGAAATTATATGACCACAGAAGCATCAATGCGTACTTCAATGCGTGAGGAAGCACCTTATTACATTAGGACTGGCTTGCGGAAAAGTAAAACCACGGGCTTTAGGCTTGCGCTAGGTTCTTCTGTGCTTACCTCATTAACTGGCATACAGAATTATCAGCAGGCGTGGAGAAAGCTAGGGAAAGGTGTTGCACAATCTTCTATCAGCGGTGGGATGAGTGAAAATGCTTTGGATAATCCTGTTGATGAGCTGGAAGCCATCACCAAAGCGGCAACTGATGAGAATATGAAGAAACGCTTAAAAGAATTGCTACTAGTTTTTAGAGGCAGTATTGAGGTGCAGTCAGAACAGACTAGCCGTGCAGTAAAATCAGCTTTGCGTTTAGGCTCATTTTTATGTCGTAAATTAAGTGAAGATTCTTATGTGCTGGGCCGTGTGCAAAAACGCTATCAGCAAAAATGTCCTGAACAGGAGGCAGAATCAGTTTTTTGCAAAAAGCGTTATCAGTTAATTCAGCCAAAAGAAGTCGCTTTGCAAAAAAACCTGAGTTATTATGCGGATACAATTACGCAAACAGCAGTGGATTATTCAGAGCAGCAGTTGGATGGGCAAAAGGATATTCTGGTGAGAGTTTTAAAGGGAAGAAACCTTGACAGCGTACTGCCTTATCTCGGTTTATACCGCCAACATTTGGCTCTATTTGCCGCTAATGGCCGGATTGCGAAAGACACATGGTTAAAAAATTGTTCTCAGTAATTAAGG
>CAZMQH010000098.1:0-4112 GCA_964568245.1 uncultured Methylomarinum sp. | reverse complement strand
CGTTCCTAAATATTAATCATCCCAAAAGTTATTGTATTTTAATTCTCCCTCATTCCTGCTTTTTCATACAAGGGCGATGGAGGTGAAGTGCGAAAAATTTAGGAACGATATAACTTCAACGGTAAGCACTTATGTATAGAAAAATCATTGCACTCTCGCTGGCTGTATCCTTATCTGCTTGTGTGCCCAATAATACTAGGCGGAGCAATAGTTTTGGCGGCTCCCAAAGTACCAATTATCAAAAACCAGTGCCTTCTTATCCGCTGAAGTCTCGTCAGGAGATTAGGGAGCTACAGCAGTTATTGGCAGACCAAGGCTATCGCCCAGGCGGTGTGGATGGGCTGTTGGGTAAAAATACGACCAATGCAATCCGCAGATTTCAGCGTAGCAAAGGACTGCCCGTGGATGGGAAGGCTACATCTACTGTATTACAGCAGCTGAAGCCTGACTATTCTTACCAGGCAGCCTCCTCCTCAAGCACCGCTCAAAAACTGCGACATGAAGCTAATTTTTTCAGTCAATCTACTGCTACAGCAGCTTTAGGCGGTGCAGCTATTGGAGCCATTATTGGTGCAATTGCTGGCGGTGGAAAAGGCGCGGCCATTGGGGCTGGAGCAGGTGCTGTATTGGGCGCAGGTGCTGATTATGCCTTAAATAATCAGCGGGCAAGCGCGGCAAATACGGAAGTTGATTTAAACCAAACTATTAGTCAAATTCGTCAGGATAATGCGCGGTTATCCGGCATGATAGGGACAGCCAAGCAACTAATTGCGGAAGATAAGCAAAAGATAAAGCAGATTAAACAGCAGTTAAGGCAAAATAAAATCTCAAAACAGCAAGCTGCTGAACAGTATGCCAGCTTGAATGAGAATAGGCAGCTGCTCGAAGGTACTTATACTGATCTGAAAAATAAACAGAGGGAGTGGCAGCAAATTGCAGCCAATAATGGCCACACGCCAGAAATTGATTATGAAGTTGAAAAGCTTAGAGTTCAGATTGCTTCTCTGGAAGAAGAGTTGGGCGAGTTAGATCAGCTGCGTTCTATCTCACAGGTAGGTTAAATATGAAAAATATTATTATTTTGTCAGCGGGGCTGCTGTTGGTTACGGGTTGTGCCAATGTTACCGTATCAGATTGTGACCCTGCAATAGAACACAACACAATAACCAATGCTGGCTGTCTTTTTAGCGGTAAGTATGGAGAGCGTCAGGCAAACCTCCAATTGACGATTGAAGAAGAGCGAGGCGTTAATGAGTCTCTCAACCAGATTCATACGCTATTGGATGAAGATCGCAGCGGTGTTTCTAAAAGTTTATCCACTACTCAGGCGCAATACAGTAAGCTAAACCAGTCACTTAATAAGCTGATTTCTAAAATCAGTTCCCGGTCTAGTGGGAATACGGCTTTGCAGCAACGGATAGCTAAATTGCAGGCTAAAAAAGATAAGGTGCTTAATAATCCCTCCGCGAGTGGCGCCAGAAAACAGCTTGAGCTTAATTCTTTATATTCAGAGGTTGAAGGTTTGAAGAAAGAATTGGGGTATTAGGAAGTTTAGGCGGCTAGTTGTCATAGTCCTTAGGAACGCGCACGGAATAACTTGAGCAACTGGCGCAGGATTTTTGTTCGTATTCAACTAACACATGGATGTGTGTAGGTAGAGTAATGCAGGAGCAATTACCGAGGCGTATAAATAAGCGCATAGCAAGCTACGCAACTATTTATACAACGCGGAAGACGGACAAAAAGACAAGTTAGTTACTCAAGTTATTTCGTGCACGTTCCTTAGGGAGGCGTAACAAATAATTACTTTTTACAATGCTTAGGCATTGCCGAGCTAGCCGCTTGTTCAGTCATCTTAACAATATCGCGCATATTTCTAGCCGTGTACACTTTGCCTTTTTTAGTCGCCCTGGCCAAGCAGTTTCCAGCCCCAGTGCCTAAAATATCAACCACATTAATGGTCAAGTAAGGTTTCTTTCTAGCCAATTGTCTGGCAATCGCACAGGGGTCTGCTTTGCAGCTTTCTTCACCGTCAGAAATTACTATGATTGTCGCCGGCTTTTTAACTCCGTCTACCATTTGCCCTGCAATAGATAACCCGCTTCCTAAAGGTGTACCGCTAGTGGGAGTGAGTCTATTGATTTCACTTAGAAGCTTGTTTCTTTCATTGGGTGCATAAAACCTATATTTTTGCGCACGGGAACATTTTTTCAATACCACTAATCCAGTATTCATATCTGATGGGATTTTTGGCAGTAGGCTAGAGACTGCTTTTTTGGCGGCGTACATTCTTGACTGCTGTACTCCATATTTTGACATTTCTGTACTCAAGGCCAACGATAATGCAAGTATGCCGAAAGGGTTGCCTGATCGTTGAGCCTGTTCTAACTGTTTGGTCAATGAGACTAGCTTTGGTGATGATTCTGCAGGATGCCGCATACTGCCTGAAGCATCAAAAACCACCACCAGTTCAGGGGCAAGTTTTTGGGGTCTCTGGCCAGGGCATAAATTAACCAAATCCTCTATTTTCTTTTTCTCGCAAGGTCTGCGCTGCTTGTCTAATTGTCGTTTTAAATCTGCAAACTTACCTTCAGCATTTTGCAAATAATTATTTTCCTTGGCTATCTGTTTTAGCTTTTTGCAATCCTTGCCTGCCTTTTTTATTGCATTCTCTAACACTTGGTAATCTTCACATCTTTTTATCAGTTTAGCTGTCTTTTGTTTTAGCTCTACAAACATACCTTCTGTCTGTTGCAGATATTGGTTTTGTTTTGAGATGGCTTTCAACACGTTGCAATTATCTTTAGCAGACTCTATTTTAGACTTTAATGTCTGATATTCTGCACATAAATTGATGCCATGTTCCAACTGCTGCTTAAGTTCAACAAACTTTCCCTGTGGATTTTTCAGGTATTGGTTGATATCTAGTATCTTTTTCAGTTCTGGGCAATTGCCTGATGCCGCCTGTATTTCTAATTGCAGCTTATGGTACTGACAGAGTTGAATATCCTTTTCTAATTGCTGCTTAAGTTCAACAAACTTGCCTTGTGGGTTTTTCAGGTATTGGTTGATATCTAGTATCTTTTTCAGTTCTGGGCAATTGCCTGATGCCGCCTGTATTTCTAATTGCAGCTTATGGTACTGACAGAGTTGAATATCTTTTTCTAATTGCTGTCTAAGTTCAATAAACATGCCTTCTGGGTTTTGCAGATGCACATTATTACTCAGTATATTATTAAGTGCCTGGCAGTCATCTTTTGCTAATTGAATGGTTTTAACTAGCTGTACATAGGCTTCGCATATGGCAAGCCTATCTTCTACCTGCTGCTTTATTAAGGCGAACTTTTTCTCAGGGCGTTGCAATAAAATATTGCTTTGGTATATTTTATTTAAAGCCGTACAATCACCATTAGCCGCTTCAACTTCATCAACTAACTGCTGATATTCATCTATAAAAGGGTTGTAATCATTCCAATTGACAGGGTTTTTAGATAGCCAAAACCAGATTAGAAAGGCAAGCAGAGCAAATAGTGCCAGCCAGCCCAATATTGAAAGATAGCGAGGAATTCTTCTGGTTTTATGACTATCATTAATGAGTGGAATTGAAGCTGCTGGGGTTGGGGCTTTGGTGTCTGTAGCTTTACCGCCAATTCCCCAAAAAGTGATTATAGGCTGGCCATTAATCACATAGACTGCATCGTCTCCAGGATAATGCAAGGCCTGTTTAAGTGTTTCAGTTTCGGGTGATTGGGGTAACTCATCAGTCAGCCTGCTAATAGCTGATAAACGATCATTCAATAGTTTTTTAGCCTGCTGCTGTTCACCTTCAGCAAGTGAATTTAATTTAACGGGCTGGCCTTTTAATTCGCTAGTCCATTCAATTTCATCGCTGTTTTGCAGAATAGTCGGGGTAGCAAAAATGGAGGCGGTAACAGGGGAAAGATGCTGTTTTATCAATTTAGTTAAGTCGCCGTGTTCAGAAAATATTTTTTCCTTATCACTGCCTGATAGAATAAACTTGGATTTTTTTACTCGGGCTACTCTTAACATTTAATAGTTCTTCTTTTATTTTAAAAAAATAATGGTAAAACATTGAATCTCTTGAAAAACTC
>CAZMQH010000097.1:0-8334 GCA_964568245.1 uncultured Methylomarinum sp. | reverse complement strand
TGGGTATATTATTTGTTACTGCCTCCCTTAGGGAAGTTATTGTATACAGGACCCTAAAAAAACAGACTAGATTCTTTCCATAAAGTAATATAAAAATTTACAGTGTAGGACCATGGATGTATTGTCAAAATCAGTTACATGACAAGTTTCATATTTTTCTGTTCCAGGCCTAAATTGCTTTTCAATCGCGCCATCTTTAACTGAATACTTTACATTAATATTCATTGCCCCTGTTCTGTTGCGGGTATCTGTTGCTTGTGTATTTAAAATTCCATTCTTTTGAAATTCCCAGATAATATTTAATGGGGTTTTTGTTTTGTGTTTGGCTGCCGCCTCTGCTGTTAATTTCCATTTACCAAGAATGGTAGAGTTGTCATCTAAATAAATTGTTTTTTCTTTTGCATGAGCAGAGAATGCAAAAAATACAGTCGCTAGAAGTAAAAGTTGTAATATTTTTTTCATGAGTTATAAGCCCCAAGCTGAATGCTCTATACTTTGTGAAATTTTCTTATACAAAGTATACGTATGTTATAAGAACTTTCGAGTATAGCACAGTGCTATATGAACTCTAGCTGAATCCTAGTCGTAAAATATAGAGGCTAAAATAGCAAGAAAATAGTAGTTGTCGATCAAATGGTAATGTATTAAAGTGTCAATTGCAAAACGATTATAATAATATAATTAAATACTAAAATAGGAAGGTAAAAATGATGAAATTTAAAGTTGCTCTAATAGCTATGATGCTAGTGTTTTCAGGTATTTCATTTGCAAAAAGTACTAATGAGTGGGTTTATGAGTCAATGACAGGGGACCTTAAACCAACAGCTGGATGTAAGGACAAAGAAGCGTCAAAAATAAAAGCATCAACGGGTAGACGTTTTAAAAAATACACTAAACTTCTTTGTGGATCAAAGGGTTATGGCTGGGGTATTGATAAGGTGACGGATAAAGGTAAAGTAGTTTGTGAGGCGTGTGAAGGTGAATATGAAGGCACAGAGAAGTATCGTTGCCATGTAGAAGATGTTGTTGTTTTATGTAAACAAGTTGCAAGAGGCTTCTAAACCAATCAATGATTAAAATTTGTAGGGGTAATCTCTTGGGACTCCCCTACATAATAATCATTTTTTGTATTCTTGCTCAAAAAACAAACGGGTTTTCGACCCGTGATCATGCCAAGTCAAATTCTGTTTATCAACAAATTTCCACAAAAAACCTAGCCCCGCAAAGCCCCAAGAAACCAGTGATAAAATAAAGCGCTTAAAAGCTAAGGACCAAGTGATCGGTTGTTTATCTAGAGTTTGAATTTTTATTTTCCATGTTTTCATTCCTAGTGTTTGGCCACCGTGAGTCCAAAACCAGCCATAGTAAAGATAGCTTACTAACAAAATGTAAATGGGGAAAAAATATTGTGATGAAGTAAAGGCTTCACCTTTATTAAAGGGTAAAAGAAGCGCAGTTGCTAAAAACAGTAAGGCTACTAAGAGTAATCCATCATAGGCCATAATTGCCATATGGCGAAAGAACCCAGGTGAAAGAGGTTGCTCTTCACCTGGTTTTTTTTTGTCTGAAATAGTCAATTAATCTTTGAATAAAGCTAGTTTTTGTCCGTAGTACATGCTCATGCCAATTAATGCAGCCATCATCACTAAAGAGAAGGCAAAAGGAGGTTTATGAAGAAGCAGAATAACCAAGTCTGCTACATAAAGGCTGGTTAAAAACGGGTGCTCAACCAAGACTGGAATGATCTTTTTAAACATGAAATTCTCCAAAATAATTAGAAACAGAATGTAAAGTAGTATGGATTGTTGGCTATTTTATAAGATAACAGATAAATATTGTGTGATTCTACTATATATATTTCGTGCGGTCACGAATGCGGATTTTAAATAGTCTTTTTTTACTGGTAACTTGAATTACTGAAAGGGAGGTGAGGCTTGTTAGGTGTCTATTGCAGCAGTTTGTTAGCGACAAAAATAATAGCTTATAAATCCCCATCTGTAACTACCGAAAGTTGTAAAAAAACGGTTGACTGTGCTGAAAACGACCTAAGTGATATGATAATAGACAAAATTTCAAACTTATAAGTTTCTTTTAGGATAAGTATTGAATTTATATAATAAAAAAAGGGAATACAGGTCATTTTAAATTTTTTCAAAAAAATATTCAGATCATCTGCTGAAGTTGATGTCATAGCTCCTGAAGAGAGTAAAAAGCAAGGGCAAGTTAGGATTTATTCTCGCTCTGAGCATAATATTTCACGCTCTCAAATGAGTGAAAATGCTGTTAAAGTGTTATATCGACTGAAAAAATCAGGGTATGAAGCGTATTTAGTGGGCGGATGTGTACGAGACCTACTATTAGGTTATGAACCAAAGGATTTTGATGTGGCAACCGATGCCAGTCCAGAGCAAGTTAAACAGGTTTTCCGCAATTGCCGATTAATTGGCAGGCGGTTTCGACTGGCTCATGTCTTTTTTGGTCGAGAAATTATTGAGGTTGCCACTTTTCGTAGTTCTGAATCGGGTAATGATAAAGAGCAAAAGGTGCATGAGGATGGGCGGTTATTGCGTGATAATGTCTTTGGCAGTATAGAGGACGATGTTTGGCGAAGGGATTTTACCATCAATGCCTTATATTATAATATTCGTGATTTTTCTATTATTGATTATACAGGAGGGATGGTTGATCACTCAGCAGGTGTACTTAAGTTAATAGGTGATCCTGCAACACGATATAGAGAAGACCCAGTCAGAATGCTTAGGGCTGTGCGGTTTGCCGTTAAGTTGGGGTTTTCTATAGATGAATCGACAGAAAAGCCTATTTTTGAATTGGCTCCTTTACTAAAAGGTATTCCGGCTGCTCGTTTGTATGATGAAGTGTTGAAAATGTTTTTGTCAGGCAAAGGTGTACAAGCCTTTGAGATGCTGAGACACTATGGCTTATTTGAAACTTTATTCCCTCAGGCAGACCATTGTTTAAATAATGAGGAACATAATTTTCCACGTGTTTTTATAGCTAAAGCACTAGAAAATTCAGACGAACGTATTGCTGATAATAAAAGTGTTACACCCTACTTTTTAATGGCAGCCTTTTTATGGGAAGCAGTGCAGGAATTAGCTAAGAAAAAAATGCGAGCAGGGGAAGAAGAAAGCTTTGCTTACCAGCATGCTGCTAGTGAGGTGTTATCTGCACAAGTTAAAAGTATTTCTATTCCAAAGCGGGTAACGCAATCAATGCGTGAAGTCTGGCTGTTGCAATTACGATTTGAAAAACGAATAGGGGGGAAGCCGTATCGTTTATTAGGACACCCTCGATTTCGAGCTGCTTATGATTTCTTATTGTTGCGAGCTGAGACAGGCGGGGCAGAAATGGAACAAGCTGAATGGTGGACAAAGTTTCAGTTTGCCAGTGATGCTGAACAGAAGAAAATGACACGTCCGCCTAGAAAAGCTAGAAGTAAAGGAAAGGCTAAATCAAACAATAAAAAAACAAGTAGTGATAATGGTTGATGTGTATATAGGGCTGGGGAGTAATTTAGAAAACCCTGCTGAAAAAATTCGACAGGCTCGGTCATTTATAGCTAAGCATCCGCTGATGGCAGAGATTAAGTTTTCTAGTTTGTATAGCAGTCCTCCGATGGGGCCAAAAGATCAGCCAGACTATGTTAATGCGGTTATGAGTATACAGACAGAGTTAGCCGCGACTAAGCTACTTGCAGTGTTGCAGAATATTGAAAATGATTTTGGTCGAGATAGAGCAGTTGTTCGTTGGGGGGCTAGAACTTTGGATCTTGATATTTTGATTTATGGCGACCAGCAAATTGATCTCCCAGATTTAAAGATACCTCATATAGGTTTGGCCGAAAGATCTTTTGTATTGTATCCATTACAAGAAATAGCAGCTGAAGATTTATGGGTGCCAGGTAAGGGGGGAATTAACTCGCTGGTTTCACAGTGCCCTTTAGAGGGATTGGAGAAAATAGATTAATGGCTTTGTATGCACAAGACTCACTAGGTCCAGCACTTTCAATACTTGATTTAATTGCTATGAAGCAAGCCGGTGAGAAAATTTCTTGCTTGACGGCTTATGATGCCAGTTTTAGTCAGCTTATAGATCAGGCTGGCATTGATGTTATGTTGGTGGGTGATTCTTTGGGAATGGTTATTCAAGGGAAAAAAACCACGGTTCCTGTGTCAATTAATGAGATGGTTTATCATACGCAATGTGTGGTGAATGCACGAAAACGAGCCTTTGTTATTGCTGATTTGCCTTTTTTAAGTTATGGCACAACTGAAATGGCAATGAGCAACTCAGCTAAGTTGATGCAGTCTGCGGGAGCGCAGATGGTTAAGCTGGAAGGTGCCCACCTTAAAACGATTGAATCGTTAGTTGAATATAGCGTGCCAGTTTGTGCGCATTTGGGATTGTTACCACAATCTATTAATCAGCTCGGGCGTTATAAAGTTCAAGGAAAAACTTTACACGATGCAGAAAAAATAGCGGAAGATGCTAAAAAAGTTGAACAAGCAGGGGCTAGTTTATTGATTTTAGAGTGTGTTCCAGCAGGCTTAGCTGAAACAATATCAAAAAGCTTAACCATTCCTGTTATTGGTATTGGTGCAGGCGTTGCCTGTGATGGGCAAGTCCTTGTTCTTTACGATATGTTAGGGATTAGTTTAGGAACGCGGCCAAAATTCTCTCAAAATTTCATGCAACTGGCTGACGATATTACTGGTGCTATTTTGCAGTACCATCAAGCTGTTAAACAATCATCTTTTCCAACAGAACAGCATAGTTATTGAGTATATGCAAAAAGTAACCACAATTAGTGAGTTAAGAGCTAGAGTGAGTCAATGGCGGCAGCAAGGGCAAAGTATTGCTTTTGTACCTACCATGGGTAACTTGCATGCAGGTCATATTAAATTAGTGAGCGAAGCTCGAAAAAAAGCAGATAAAGTCATTGTCAGTATCTTTGTAAATCCTAGCCAATTTGGAGTAGGGGACGATTTTGAAAGCTATCCACGAACTGAGCTTGCAGATGAAGAAAAATTAAATAAGGCGACTGCTGATTTATTATTTTTACCTTCTGTTTTTGAGATATATTCAGATAAAGTTAAGACCACTGTTTCGGTTGAGGGTTTGTCAGCAATTCACTGTGGGGCGCATAGAGCTGGTCATTTTGATGGTGTTGCAACTATCGTGAGTAAGTTATTTAATATTGTTCAACCTGATATGGCCATCTTTGGTGAAAAAGATTTTCAGCAATTAACCGTGATTAGACAAATGGTTAGAGATTTAAATATGCCTGTTGAGGTTTTTGGTATTGCAACAGAACGAGAGCGTGATGGATTGGCGCTGAGTTCTCGAAATGGTTATTTAACATCGGAACAAAGAAAGGAGGCTCCCAAACTTTATCAAGCCTTATCCCAAGCTAGGGTAGCCGTATTGCAGGGCGATATGGGTTTTCAATTTATTGAAAATAAATATAAGAAAGAGCTGCAAGTAGCGAGTTTTGAGGTTGATTATTTTTCTATTTGTAAAACTGCTGATTTAGAGCTGGCGACTGAAAATGATAATGAGTTAGTTATCCTGGCGGCAGCTAAATTGGGTAAGCCTCGTCTTATCGATAATATTTTCTTCTCAAAAAAGTAACGGAATATACTTCGTATCACCATATCACTGCTTTATCTTTACTGGATAAGCTCAAGCCTAATTTTAAATCGATATAATCATGAAAATAGCTGTTTTGTTTTTAACTTTAATAGTCAGTTCCTCTTCTCTTTTTGCAGAATCGAAGCAAGAGCAGGTGGTAAAGTCTGTTGATAAATTAAAGCAGATTAATCGTCTATTGATTATTAATGCTGATGAGTCCCTTGACTCACTATTAAAACAAAAAGCGAGTGTTTTAGAAGTGCTAATGACTGAGTTGAAAGCAAAATCAAGCTCTCGCCTAGTGACTGCTCGCATAAATAATGAATTGTCTTTTTTAGAATCTCGAATAGAGGTTAACACCGAAAGAGGGAATAAGCTTGCAGCCCTGCGAGATAAAATCAAGTTAAAAACATATAAAGTTAATCAGTCGATTAAGCTGTATCTAGAATATTTAATTAAAGCATCGAATAACTACCTGTCTATAGCGGATATTGTTGAAAAGTCTCAACAAGAACTGGAGGCGACTTTAAAGTTAGAAACTAAGCTGGTTTTACCTGAAGTAGAGGTGAAAGGTACCGTCTTTATTAATGTAAAAAAGAATCATCTGTTATTTTTGCAGTCTAGTCATAGTTATCGTGATATTTTAAGCTATGTTATTAATAATCCCAGAAAAATTGCTTCGGTTCATTGGTTTCAAGAGTTTTCTTTATTGTCAGCTATTTCGTATATAAATCATTTTGACTCGGTCTCTTTCATCAATAATAGGCTTGTGCCTTTTAAGGTTGATGTGGGGGGGATAATTCTTTCTTTTATTATTTTTATTTTGGTTTATTTTAGTTATCCCTTTGTTTTTAATTGCACGCGATGGTGTGTGGAAAACTATATTATCGATACAGAGGTTGAGGAACAGGAGCTGATTTATCATGCAATCAGACAGCCAGCACGTACATTATTAGTGTTTTTTGGGCTGAATTTAGGGGCGCATGCCTTCTTTTACAAAACTGATTATCGTGCTTCTTTAGAAAATTTATCCTTTGTTATCTATAGTTTTATCTTTATATGGTTAATTTTTAAGGTTGTTGACAGTCTTGTTTTAGTCCAAGTTGAAAAGTTAGCAAGTTCGAATAAAGAATTAAGAAAAGAACTGTTTAATCTTGGTGTTCAGACTGTAAAAGGTCTGGTTGTTATTGTTATTTTGGCATTTGGTTTAAATCATTTTGGGATAAATTTGACAGCAATTATGTCAACCTTAGGGGTGGGGGGCTTAGCCTTCGCCTTAGCTGCAAAAGATACCTTATCTAATTTATTTGGGGGGATTACCATTCTATTTGATAATATGTTTAGAATGGGGGACTGGATAAAAGTAGGTGATGTGGAAGGGACTGTAGCCGAAATTGGTTTGCGCAGTACAACGGTAAGAACATTTGATAACGCCTTGATTACAATCCCTAATTCATTGGTTTCTGTTTCTACTGTGATGAACTGGAATCGCCGAGCAGTGGGGCGACGGATTAAGCTGTATGTGGGCGTTACCTACGAAAGTAATATGGATGACATTCGGCAGGGATTGGAAGATATTAGAGAGATGTTGAGGAGTCATCCAAGTATTGCCAATCCGAAACATAAAGTCGCGAATAAAAAACGAGATTTTAAATTTACCTCTCAGGCTGATACCCATGGCATAAAAACAACTCAGTTAGTTTTTATGGATCGATATAATGATTTTTCTATTGATATATTGATTTACTGTTTTGCTAGAACCGTTGACTGGGCTGAATGGTTGGCAGTGAAAGAAGATGTTTTGTTTAAAATAGCAGAAATTTTGGAAAAGAATAATTTGGAGTTTGCTTACCCAACACAGGTGCGAATATATAGGCCAGAGAAGAATAATCAGATAGATGTACAGCCAGAAAATCATCAACTATAAACATATCTAAGTTTGAAAGGGAAGCGCATTTGGGTATAATAGCCTACTCATAAGGCTTCAAGATTTATTTAATATGCAAACAACGATGCTTAAAGCAAAGTTACACCGAGCAA
Organism: uncultured Methylomarinum sp.; assembly: GCA_964568245.1. Classification (GTDB taxonomy): domain Bacteria; phylum Pseudomonadota; class Gammaproteobacteria; order Methylococcales; family Methylomonadaceae; genus QPIN01. Next base: position 642 of record CAZMQH010000097.1, on the reverse strand, counting down.
CTGTAACCCACTCAGAACTAGGTTATGAAGGCTCTTGTGCGATTGATGGAAAAATTTTAGATTTTTCTGGAATTAGAGAGTACGAACAAATTCAAATCTATAACATCAATACGGGTGGACGATTTACCACTTATGCGATACGGGCAGAAGATGGCTCTGGTATTTTTTCTGTTAATGGTGCAGCAGCTCGCCTTGCTTGTGCAGGTGATTTACTTATTATTTGTGCATTTGCAACATTTGATCAAAAAGAGTTGGAAGATTTTAAACCAACGCTGGTTTATTTTGATGAGCAGAATAATGTGACACATTCTAGTCATTCAATTCCTGTCCAGGCGGCATAGATTTAATTGACCAAATAGTCATTTTCATAAAAAGCCTCAATGATAGAGTTTTCTGTATTTGGGGCTTTTTTATGCGAGGCTGTTGTTCACAATTTTAAGGGGTTTTGGGTTAAGTTTCTGAGACCTCAATTTCATTATGTTTTTCAGTCAAAGTAATACTTTGCTCTACTTCTACTAATAGTTTTTGCAGACCTATTTTCTTTTTTGTATTAATTAAAATAGGTGATTTAATTGAACCTTTGATTATCGGTTGTGATGATGTTTCCGAATCCTCATTTTTGTGAAGAATCAATAAGGGAGG
>CAZMQH010000096.1:0-8339 GCA_964568245.1 uncultured Methylomarinum sp. | reverse complement strand
GCGTGGGAACTAGCATTTCACAAAAGCAACAATTAAAAACTGGAACATTGAGTATTAGAAAAAGGTGCCTATATCTTTTTCTGTCTTAAGCCCTATTTCTGCAAGAGAAGCTTGTACTACTTTATCTTGGAGTAACTCAATAAATACTTGGACTGATTTTTTTTGTAATCTAGATTTTGCAACCATAAAATCATAGTATTCATCCTGAATAGGAAGGAAGTCTGTATCTTCTTCGCCTAATGATTGAACTGCCACTCCCCAATCGGCTCTTTTTTGTTGAATAGCTGTGAAAATAGCTTGATGATTGCTGGTTTGAACTAGGTAACCTTTGGGTTTAGATCCATCGAGTAATTGTTCAATTAAAATTCGAGTGCCGCTGCCTAAATTACGATTAATCATTAAGCATGACGGGTCTTGTTTTACTTTATCAACAATTTCTTTAGCACTGTTTCCAATAAAGCGTGGGTCGCCCTTTCTAAAAACCAGGCCTTGATTACGGCGATAGCCTTTAATTAAATGTAAATTACTCGTAATACAATGCTGGTTATAAGTGTTACTTTGAGGGTTGAAGATATGAATTCCTGCAATATCACATTGACCTGTTTTTAGCGCATTAAGACCTGCTGAAGAGCCTGTCGACATAAATCTAACTTGAATGCCTTTTCTTTTTAATAGGCTCATCAGTAAATCCAATCCCGTGCAATGGCTACCGATAATAACTAGTTCCGCAGGTTTTGCATCGCGACTGATGAGTTGAACTTCTACTTCGCTCCCTGATTCTAATAGCTCAACTTGCTGGTCAATGCGCACAAAGCCATCAGCATGACTAAAAGTAGTCACACTGCCAGATCCTTTGCCAATAGGGTAGGCGGTTAAGGTTGCTTGTTGCTTGTCTGATATGTTTTGTGAATTATCAAGCAGTCTAACTAGCAAAAATTCTGCTCGACCAATTTCCGAATTAACCCTGACTGCAAGCTTAGCAGTTACCATGCTCTGACTGGTAGGAGGTTGTCCTGCTAGTTGTCGAATGGCTGGAGCGACAAATTCATGAAAAGTAAAAATAGCTGAAGTAGGAAAGCCCGGTAAAACGATAACGGGTTTTTGCTGACTTACCGCTAGGCAAATAGGTTTTCCGGGTTTTAAGGCGACGCCGTGCACAATAACACCTGGATCATCTAGTTCATAAACGACTTGATAGGATAAGTCACCTTCACCTTTACTGGTACCACCTGATAGTAGAACTATATCAGCGACTAATAAGGCTTGTTTTACTTTTTCTCTAAGCTGGAGAAGGTCGTCAGATGCAATGCCGAACTCTAGAGCTTCCCCGCCTAATTCTTTAACCGCATCTGAAATAATACGCGCATTTGAATCAAAAACCTTTCCAGGGGTCATGGTTTGGCCGGGAGCAATTATTTCATTTCCTGTGGAAATAACGGCAACTTTAGGGCGTTTCCAAACATGAATTTTGGTTTCGCCAATGGCGGCTAGTATGCCTGTTTCACGACTGGTTAATAAACTTCCTTGATAGAGAATAGTTTGTCCACTAGATACATCTGTCCCTGTAAATGCAATGCCTGCCCCAGGGCTAACAGCTTTTAATATCACTAGCTGATTGTCTCTAATATCCGTGTGTTCGACCATAATAACGGCATCAGCACCTCTTGGGAGCATGCCGCCAGTTGCAATAGACATGGCAAAGCCGGCTGTGACTTCTTGGGTTGGAATTGCTCCCGCAGCAATGGATTCATCAATTAACTGTAATTGAACGGGAAGATGTTCTTCAGCACCAATACTATCTGAGGCTTTAATGGCAAAGCCATCTAAGTTAGAACGATCAAAGGAGGGTACGTTAACTTTTGCACAGATATCTTGAGATAGGGTGCGCCCCAAGGCCTGATTTAAATCAATAAGTTCTTCCGATGGTTTGAGTGAAACGGCAGATTCAAAGCGGCTTTTTGCTAAAGCAGGGCTAATAACGTCTAGAAATTGTTTTTGTTGTGCCATCGTGGGGTATTAAATTGATAGGTGAAAGGTAATGATGTGATTTTTATATTGTGTGTAATAGACTAATCATAAAGAAACACTTCAACTTCAGTGTCAGCAGCATAGCCTTCACTATTGGCAGGAACAATAACAAAGCCATCCGCCTTGGTTGTTGAGGTAAGGATGGCAGCCCCACTGATGGCGATAGCTTCGACTGTCTCGTCATCAGTCAGGCAAACGCGAGCGTAATCTGTTCGTCCCAACATTGAGGGTAATTTTTGTTTTAATTTTTTATGGACTGAATGATAAGGCCAGTTGCGTTTATCACCTGAGCCATGTCGAATAAAGCGACCTGCAAAAAAATCATAAGCACATAAGCAGGCTACGGGGTTTCCAGGTAATAGGAAGACATATTTATTATCAATTAGCCCCATTCCAGTTGACCTGCTAGGGCGCATGGTAGCGCCATGAAATTTTACTTGACCTAGTTTTGATAGTAATAAAGGGACTAAGTCTTCCTCGCCGACACTGGTGCCCCCAGTGATTAATAAAACATCATAATCATCAGCCAGCATAGCTTGCTCTATTGCATCAGGATCATCAGGGATGATGCTTGAATTAACAGTGATAGCACCATCTCTACTGCTTAAAGCTTCAAGCATAGGGCCGTTAGAGTTAGTGATTTGATAGTTTTGAGGTTTGCTGCCAACAGGAAGTATCTCATTACCTGTCACCACAATGTTGACGCGTAATGGGCGATAAACAGAAATTTCTTTTCTTCCAATGGATGCCAGTAAAGCTATATCTTGAGGGCGTAGTTTACGGCCTTGTTTTAAGATAATTGATTGAGCTTTAATATCTTCTCCAATGCGACCAATATTTCGTCCTTCGGCCACGTTTTCCATGATCATAATGGAGGAATCGTCAGATAAATCAACGTTTTCAGCGGGTAAAACAGCATTTGCACCGGTGGGAACGGGCGCGCCTGTCATTATTTTAATGGCTGTGCCAGTAGTGACGGGGATATCAGTTCCTTTTCCCGGCATTGATTTACTGGTAACTTGTAATTGAATTTGATTGTAGGAAGATGCACCTTGAGCATCTGAGGCAATGATGGCGTATCCATCCATCATGGAGCGCTCGAAATTTGGGATGTTAATATCACTCATTACATCGTGTGCAAGTACTCGGCTTGTTGCTGCTTGAATAGGGATGGATTGTACGGGTGAGTCAATCGATTGCTGGTCTAGCCATTGAATGATATCAGCAACAGCAGAACGTTTTTTGAAGCCTCGCATGCGTACATCATCTATTAAGTCATTGTCTGCAAGTTTCATTTTGTACAGGTCCATTTTTGAGTAATATATTTTAAGATAGATTGGTTCTAATAATAGTGGTTTAAGTTCGTTGTAGAATTAATTCTAAAACAATTTTACTACCAAAATAAGCCAAGAGTAATAAGCTAAACCCCGCTAAGGTCCATTTGACAGCTGTTTGTCCTCTCCAGCCGTATTTCAGTTTTCCAGCCAGTAGGCCAGAAAAAGTAATCCATGCCACTATGGCTAATATGGTTTTATGGGCTAGATGCTGGGCGAAAAGGTCTTCTAAAAAAACAAAGCCACTGATTAATGATACGGTTAAAAATAGTAGGCCTGCTGCTATCATTTGGAATAGCAATGACTCCATGGTTTCCATAGGAGGAAGGGATTGGATGAAGCGTTTGGGAGGGTGTTTACGTAATTGTTGTTCTTGAAATGCAAGTAGAATGGCTTGTAAAGCGGCAATGTTTAATAAGCTAAAGGCAATGATGGAGCTGAGGATGTGAGTGCTCATCTGCCAATTGTTTATTTGAATGCCCTGTTCTTGATTGGGAAAAATAAGTGCCATTGATATGGCAATACTAGCAATAGGAAATATAGCTAAGCCTAACTTATCAACATGTTTATTGAGTGTTGCTAATAAAAGCAGTAAGGCAACAACGGAAGATATGATTGATGCGGTGTTAAATAAGCTGAAATTTAGACCCTGTTGCTGAATAAAAAGGCACAAGGTAAAGCTGAAATGCAGAAAAACAGCTAACCAAGCAGGTGCTAAAGATGACTTTTTTATCGTATTTTTTAAGCTGTCATTTATAAGTAGGAATGTGCTTATTAAATATGAAAATATACTAATAATGCCTAGTGTAAATGGAGTCATTGGGTCAATTCCTAAATATTAATCAGGTCTCTATTGAGGTCTGAATTCAGTGGTAAACTTATGGATATAATCAAAACAAAGTTTTAATTGCCTGAATCCGTAGTGAGTATATCTATTCCTATGGTAATATGTTGGGCTAATTTCGCATAGGGCAAATGTCTTATTTAAAAGTAACACAACACACCAACTAGATATGTTTGATAATTTAACCGACCGTTTAGGCAGTACGCTTAAAAATTTAAAAGGCCAAGGTAAACTAACCGAAAGCAATATTAAAGATACTCTGCGTGAAGTGCGTATGGCTTTGCTAGAGGCTGATGTTGCTTTGCCAGTAGTGACTGATTTTGTTGACAAGGTAAAAGAAGGTGCTTTAGGTAAGAAAGTTCAAAGTAGTTTAAACCCAGGGCAGGCACTAATTAAGCTAGTACAAGCTGAATTAGTTGCCGTGATGGGTGAGGCTAATGAAGAGCTTAACCTGCATGCAAATCCTCCCGCTATTATTTTGATGGCAGGCTTGCAAGGGGCTGGTAAAACAACGACCGTTGCAAAGCTAGGTCGCTGGTTAAAACAAACTAAAAAGAAAAAAGTCGGTGTAGTCAGTGCTGATATCTATCGTCCTGCTGCGATAAAGCAGTTACAGACTTTAGCTGAAGACCTTGATTTGGTTTTCTTTGAGAGTGATGTCTCTCAAAATCCCGTTGATATCGCTAAGAATGCTATTGACGCAGCTAAAAAACAATTTCTTGATGTTGTTATTGTCGATACGGCGGGTCGCCTGCATATTGATGATGAAATGATGGGGGAAATTAAAGAACTGCATGCGGCGATTAACCCGGTTGAAACATTATTTGTAGTTGATAGTATGACTGGGCAAGATGCTGCGAATACAGCTAAAGCTTTTGACGAAGCATTGCCACTTACCGGTGTGATTTTGACTAAAGCTGATGGTGATGCGCGTGGAGGTGCCGCCTTATCAATTAGACATATTACTGGTAAGCCAATTAAGTTTATTGGTACAGGTGAAAAAACGGATGCTTTAGAGCCTTTTTATCCAGATCGTATTGCTTCCCGTATTTTAGGTATGGGGGATATGCTAACGCTGATTGAAGAGATTGAGCAAAAGTCTGATAAGAAAAAAGCTGAAAAATTAGCTAGAAAGATTAGCAAAGGAAAGAGCTTTAATCTAGATGATTTTAAAGATCAATTGCTACAAATGCAGAATATGGGTGGCATTGGAGCTATGATGGATAAACTGCCTGGTATGGGTGGTGTTCCTCAGGGCGTTAAAGATAAAGTTGATGATAAAATGCTGGCGCGTCAAATTGCAGTGATTAATTCAATGACGTTGAAAGAGCGTAGATATCCTGATTTGATTAAAGGAAATCGTAAAAAGCGTATTGCTGCTGGGAGTGGGCAAGAAATACAGGATGTTAATCGGATTCTAAAGCAGCATAAAATGATGCAGAAGATGATGAAGAAGTTTTCTAAAGGTAATATGACTAATATGATGCGTGGAATTAAAGGGAATATGAAAGGGATGAGAATGTAGTTTTAAACAAAACTGCATTATTTGTTGAAATTAGGCTTCACATATTTGTAAATTCGCGTAAAATAGGTGGATTGAATTTTGATTGAATGTTTTTTTAAGGTATTTACATGGTAACTATTCGTCTTGCAAGAGGTGGTTCTAAGAATCGTCCGTTTTATCACGTTGTTGTAACTGACAGCAGAAATAGTCGTGATGGTCGTTATATAGAACGCCTAGGTTTCTTTAACCCATTCGCACGTGGTAATGAAGAGACATTGCGTTTAAATGATGAGCGTATTAATTATTGGAGATCTGTTGGTGCACAGCCTTCTGATCGTGTTGCAAAATTACTTAAAGACGCAAGTAAGGTTGCAGCTTAAGCTTGTCTGAGAATGAACTTATTCGCGTTGGAGAAATTTCTGGCGTTTTTGGGATTAAAGGATGGGTTAAGGTCTTCTCACTGACTGACCCAAGAGAGAATATTGTAAGTTATTCTCCTTGGATACTGAAAAAAGGCAGTGAGACTAAACAAATAAAGCTTGTGAGTGGTAAGCGACAAGGTAAATCTGTTATTGCTCAAATTGAGGGCATTTCGGACCGAAATGATGCGGAGCTATTGTGTGGATGGGAAGTACTGATTTATAAAAGTCAGTTACCAAAAACAGAAGAGGGCGTGTATTATTGGGCTGATCTTATTGGTTTGATTGTAGAAACAGATCAAGGTGTTAGTCTGGGTAAAGTTGATTACCTTCTTGAAACGGGTGCAAATGATGTACTTGTGGTAAAGGATGAGAATCAAGAAAGATTAATACCTTTTATCAATGAGCAAGTGGTTAAAAAGATAGATCTGAATCACAAAAAAATAATTGTCGATTGGGATCCTGAATTTTAATTATTTTTTAAGCGATTTTCTTTAGCAATAGTATGCGATTTGATGTCATTACCTTATTTCCAGATATGATTCTGGAAGGCTCCAGTTATGGAGTGACAGGGACAGCTATAAAGCGAGAAACGGTTGGTTTATCTGTTTGGAATCCTAGGGATTACACGCAAGATAGGCATCGAACTGTTGATGATCGTCCTTATGGTGGAGGCCCTGGTATGGTAATGAAGTGCCAACCGCTTAATGATGCGGTTAATGACGCTAAGTTAAAAAACCAGTTTACTGACAGTAAAGTTGTTTATTTAAGTCCGCAGGGTAAGCAAATAACGCAAGAGTTATTGCTCGAAGCAAGTAAGTTATCACAGTTAATTTTGGTTGCTGGTCGTTATGAAGGGGTTGATGAGCGATTTATTGATGCTGTTTGTGACGAAGAGTGGTCTTTAGGTGATTATGTTCTTAGTGGTGGTGAGCTAGGCGCTTTGGTTGTTATTGATTCAATAACACGGTTGATTCCCAGTGTCTTAGGTGATAAAGATTCTGCTCAGCAGGATTCATTTATGAATGGCTTGCTAGATACGCCGCATTATACTCGACCTGAGCAAGGTGAGATGGGAGGCGTTCCTGATGTATTGCTAAGTGGGAATCATAAAGCAATACAGCGTTGGAGAATGCAGCAGTCTTTAGGGCGCACTGAGTTAAGAAGACCGGATTTATTAAAAAATATAGAATTAACAACAGAGCAGTCTGCTTTGTTAAAAGAATTTAGGAATGAAGCGCATGAGTCAGACTAAGCCTTTGTATCCTTTTTATAAAATTGATGTTTATAGGGTGTGGTAATGACAAATATTATTGATGTAATCAATGCAGAACAAATAAGAACAGATATTCCTGATTTTGGACCGGGCGATACAGTCATTGTTAAGGTTAAAGTTAAAGAGGGTGATCGTGAAAGAGTACAGGCCTATGAAGGTGTTGTAATCGCTAAACGTAACCGTGGAATTAACTCTGCATTTACCGTGAGAAAAATATCTCATGGCATTGGTGTTGAGCGTGTTTTCCAAACACACAGCAAAATGATTGCAGGTGTAGAAGTTAAACGTCGTGGTGCAGTACGTAGAGCTAAATTATATTACCTACGTAACTTAACAGGTAGGGCAGCACGTATTAAAGAAAAATTAAGTTAAGCCTTATTTGTCTTTAAGTAAAAAAGCAGCTTTTAAGCTGCTTTTTTTTGCCTAAAATTTAGAAAATACTAGTGTTGTAAATTAGGGTTGATTTTAAAGTTCTTGAGTAATAAAAAATTAGCGCGCCATCCGTCGCTACATATCATCTTAGGACATCCATGTCCTAAGACTCATTCGCTCGGGCGAATTAATAAAGTGTCCCAGTACGTCTCTGTATCTCTCAGTCTGATATATTTGATTAGCTATCAGTATATCAAGGAACATGATGTCAGGTTTCACTACGTTGTACCATGATTTTTTAAAAGATCAGCTCGAAACATATCGGGGGATTTTATAAAAATTTCTGGATTCATTCTATACCAACATTGGACGGCTTCAAAGGGTGTTCTAACCTTTAATTCTCTTTTTAAGCTCCCATGCCTTCGGTTAACGTTGTAATACACCAAGAACTTATCTAAATCGGCTTTTAATTCGGTCTCATTTTTATAAGTTAAGGCTTTAATCGTAGCACCTTTGATTGTTCCGTTAACTCGTTCAACCATTCCGTTGGTTTTCGGTGTGG
>CAZMQH010000095.1:0-8355 GCA_964568245.1 uncultured Methylomarinum sp. | reverse complement strand
GTATAACAAATCAAGTAAAATTCTAAAAATCGTCTAGAGTACGGTATGATGCTAATAATTATTAAAATAAAGTTTCTTATATAAAAAAACCTTATTTACACCTATTTTCCGCTATGGATTTATTATGAAAAGAATATTCTCAACTCTCATTATAATTACTTTATACCTTGCCACAGGCTGTGAGGAACAACGTAAAGGGTTGTTTTTAGAGAGAGGAGTTGCCTTTTTTGACCAAGAAAAATATAAAGAGTCAGAATTAGAAATAAAAAGTGCAATCCAGGAAAACCCATCCTTATCACAACCTTACTATTACATGGCCCTATTGAATGAAAAAGGGAAAAAATATAAGGCTATGAAGGCTAATTTATTAGAAGCCGTTAAATTAGACCCAGAAAATACAAAGGCTAAATTAAAATTAAGTAAAGTACTGTTATTATTTAATGATATTGATGGAGCACTAAAGGAAATTGAGAGTATTTTAACAAAGTACCCTGCACAATTAGATGCTCTAGCAATCAAAGCGTCTATTTTTCTTAGGCAGAAAAAAGATGATGAGGCTCTAGTCATCATTGATGGTATTTTAAATAAAGATGCTGAACATATTGATGCTTTATCTTTAAAAGTAGTGTTGTTAATAAAACAAAAAGCATATGAACCAGCTTTAGCTCTATTGACAGCCGCCACACAAAAACATAGTGATAACATCTCCCTACATTTATTAAAAATTCAAATAGACTCTCTAAAAAATGATGCCGATGCTATTATTGCCGATTATGAAAAATTAGCCGAACTCAAACCTGACAGCGTACAAATACAATTCACCTTAGCTAAAGTTTATCAACAAGCTAATCAGCCCGAAAAAGCTAAAAACATTTTAAACACGCTAATCGAAGAAAACCCAGAGTTAATCAATCTAAACATAGCCTTACTAGACTTAATTTATGTATCAGATGAAGATAAAGCAATGTCTAAATTTGATATTTTCATTGAAAAACACCAGGATAATTATGAAAAAATAATCATTCTTTCTCAATGGTTAATTTCAAAAAACAAAACCAATAAAGCTGAAAGCACCCTTATTTCAGCAACAAAAAACAACAATATAACTGACAAAGACAAAGTTTTTTTAACCATGTTGCTAGCTAGAACTGCATTTCAAAATAACAATCCAACAAAATCTTTAACTTATCTTGACAGCATCTTAAACAAAAATGCAGAAGACAATAATGCCAAAATATTAAAGTCTGAAATTCAGATTTCTTTAAATAACTTTAGTGAAGCAAAAAAACTATTAGAAGAAGTCCTTTGGCAAAAACCAAACATGGACTCAGCATTATCCTTATTAGGCAGAGTTAACGAAATCGAAGGCGACCTTAACAAGGCAATCCTTAACTACGAGAATGCTTTAAAAAACAACCCAAAAAATTTACTTGCTTTAAACTTTATCGTCAATAAAGAAATAAGTGAGGGTCATTCAGACTACGCGGTAGAAATTTTAGAACGCGCATTAAGACTTTATCCCTCGAATCTTAAAATTTTAACTCAGTTAGTTGAACTCAATTTTAATAAACATAATTTTGATACCGCCGATAAATATATCAATAAAATCCAACTTCAAAAAAGAGGCGTATTGTTAGCTGAATATTTAAAAGCAAACGCTTATCAGCGACAAAACAAATGTAATGAAGCTATCACTGCGTATCAATCTCTATTAGTTAAAGCACCTTGGTTAAAAGATGCTTTAACAGGGATGGCTGAATGCTATTTAAAGTTAAACCAAAAAACTAAAATGATGGTTTATTTAGATAAGCAAATAAAGGACAACCCAAATAATATTTTTGCTGTTATTTTAAAAAGCAAGCTATTAAGTTCAGATAAACAATATAACAAAGCCATTGCACTCATCACTCAATCATTAGAGTTGGAACAAACTAAAAATACCGCTTTCCACACTGAATTAGGAAAGTTATACAACCTTATCGGTGATAATGAAAGTGAGCGTAATATCTACCGTGAAGGATTAAAAATCAGCCCTAATAATATTGGCCTAATGCTCAGTCTAGCGTCAAACCTTGAAAAAAAACAGGCCTTTGACCAAGCAATTAAGTTGTACGAAAACATTCTATCAATCAACCCTCAACACAACGTCTCAAAAAACAATCTAGCAACCTTACTACTAGATCATTATGGAAAGACTGAGGATATCAACAAAGCAACTAAAGTCATTGCATCTTTTAAACAAACAAAACATCCTTATTTTCTTGATACTTTTGGCTGGGCTCAGTTAAAATCAGGAAAAATAGAAGACGCATTATCTACTTTTAAGAAAGTGATTATCCTTGAACCTAATGTCCCCGTCTTTCGGTATCACCTAGCCGTTGCTTACACCCTTTTAGGCGATGAAATGTCAGCTTCATCTGAATTAAAGCAGGCTTTATATATAGCGAAGGGAAGAGAATTCACAGAAAAAGTATTAATTGAAGAGTTACTTGCTAAACTAAAAAGAAAGTAACTAACAATCTAGTGTGTCAAAATGAATTTTATTTATATTGTGGGAGTTAGAAAATGTGTAGATTCAAAGTGATAGTCACCTTACTATCAGCCGTTTTTTTAATCAGCTGTGCTCACCCACCGTTAGATAATGATGTCCGAGTAGATTCTGACTACACTTATATTATTGGGCCTGGCGATGGTATAGAAATTTTTGTATGGGATAACCCTGACATTTCAAAAACTGTGACTGTAAGGCCTGATGGAAAAATCAGCACCCCTCTGATTGATGATCTGGTAGCCATAGGGAAAACGCCATCTCAATTAGCAAGAGCCGTAGAAGAAAATTTAAGTAAATATGTAAGGGACCCCTTGGTTTCCATTATTGTTAATGACTTTGAAGGTATCTACGAACAACAAGTCCGTGTTATTGGTCAAATAGGCGGTGGTGGCGGTATGGGTGGTGGTGGCGGCGGTATGGGTGGTGGTGGCGGTGGTATGGGTGGTGGCGGTGGAATGAATAGATATACAGCCCAAACATTCCCTTATAGAAAAGAAATGACATTATTAGACTTAATGATCTTGTTAGGAGGGATTGGTCAATTCGCTGATGGAAATAGATCAAGCATCATAAGAAATATTGATGGTAAGACTTATCAATTCGGTGTAAAAATTGATAACTTAGTTGAAGATGCTGATTTATCCGCCAATATTAGAATATTACCAGGTGATATTTTAATTATCCCTGAAGCTTTCTTTTAACACAGTTAGACTGACAAAAATATTCTTATGCCTTAATGATCCCCTTTTTCACTTAAGCTGGTAAAGAAGTAGATCATTTTCATAAGAAAATTCTATAAGCTATACCATAGCTTTGAATTTATAAAAAAACCAATAAATAATAAAAAATATGCTAGATCAGTTTTCTGAAATTCTTTATCTTGCAAAAGGTATTATTCGCCATAAATGGAAAATAACCATTACTGCTTGGGTTATTTGTATGGGTGGATGGGCTTATGTCTATAAAATGCCTGATGTTTATAAATCTTCAGCCAAAGTGCATGTTGATACCCGAACCATGCTTAGACCCTTGCTAAGGGGGTTAGCAATCCAGTCAGATGTGAGGGGTTTAGTCTCTATCATGAAGAAACTGATGTTCACTCAAGAGAATATGCTAAGAATTGCTGAAACTGCTGGCATGGATGTTGACCGCTCATCTGAGAAAAAAATTCATCACGTCATTAACACATTGAAAGATTCTCTTAAAATTGGCGGTGGTCAGGGGGAAATGTTTGCTATTAGTTATGAGTCCAAAGACCCCCAAAATGCCAAAAGTGTTGTCCAGGCTGTGTTAACTGTTTTTTCAGAACAAGCGCAAAGATCTACTTTAGGGGATGTGGATTCAGCACAACGATTTATTGACAATCAGATTAGAGAATATGAACAAAGACTTCGAAATGCAGAAAGAGCAAAAGAAAACTTTAAAAGAGACAATATAGGTTTACTTCCTGGACAGGAAGGAGAAGGACAAATCAATGTTATTCAAAGTATTAGAAAAACTTTAGAAGCGTCTAAAATGCAATTATCTGAAATATTGTCAAGAAAACGGGTGTTAAAAGATCAATTAAATGAAGCTCTTACCTCAAGTGAAAAATGGGGACTAACAGACGAAGAAACAGATCATTCATTCGAAGGCATTCGAATTTCACAATTGAATAAAAGAAAAAATGAGTTATTACTCAAATATACAGAAAATCACCCGAATATAGTCTCAATTGAATCTGAACTTGAGATGTTAAAACAACGTAGAGAAGATGAGGAAAAATTGCATGGTCCCTCTGCAGTTGCTATGGCCAGCCCTTATGCCCAATCAATTAAAATTGAACTCAATAAAATTGATACGGATGCTGCAACCATTTATTCTCGCATGTCCTCATTAAAAGACAAACTAGTCAAAGAGGGTAATCAGTTTAATACACGACTCACTATCGAAACTGATATGGAAAACCTAAACAGGGACTATGCCACAATTCAGAAGAATTATTTAACCTTAATAGACCGTAGAGAACAGGCTCGTATGTCAAGCAGTGTTGACACTCAAGTTTCAGCCTTAAAATTTAAAATAGTTGACCCTGCTAATATGCCTGAAAGCCCTTCTTCACCGAATAGAAAAATATTCTATTCGGCTATTCTATTTATTGGTATAGCCGTAGGCCTTGCATTTGCTCTATTAATGGTTTTCATAAGCCCCTCATTTGTAGAAGCTAAACATTTAAGAGATGTGACAGGCTTACCTATCTTAGGCTCTGTTTCTGAAGTTGTCAGTTCTGCACAGGCCAAAAGTAATCGTTATCGTTTACTTATATTTGCCTTTGTTAATGTAATATTATTACTTAGTTACGCGGGTGTCATGATGCTAGACACATTAGCATAGCGTTTGGAGATATTTATGAATATGTTAGAAAAAGCTTTAGAAAAATCAAAAACACTCGACAACACTCATGCAAATGATAAATTATCCGACGCTCCGGTAAATAAACAACAAGAAGTTAACTTATCTAACCCTGAAAAAAATCAGTCAATAGACCATCAAATAAAAGTAACTTTTGACTGGGATTATTTAAATGAACATGGGTTTATTAGAATTGATGATTCCCATAGTAGAATTGCTGAAGAATATAGAAATATTAAGAGACCTTTAGTTCTAAACGCTTTAGGGTCAAGAAAAAATGACATAAAAAATTCTAATTTAATCTTAGTCACAAGTAGCGTCCCTGGCGAGGGGAAAACCTTTACCTCTATCAACCTTGCTTTTAGTATTGCCGCAGAAATGGATAAAAAAGTTTTATTAATTGATGCTGATGTAGCCAAGCCCTCTATTGCTAAGGTTTTAGGGATACAAAGTGAAGTCGGGTTAATTGATTTTCTAGAAACAGATACTCTTTCATTATCGGATATCATTCTGCAAACTGAAATCCCAGGGCTTCGCATTATCACAGCAGGAAAAAGCCATAAGCTTTCAACTGAATTACTGGCTAGTGACAAAATGATTGCTCTTTCCAAAGAGCTTAGTAATCGGTATTCAGATAGAATTGTTATTTTTGACACTCCCCCTCTACTTGCCACTACCCAAGCAGAAGTATTAGCCAGTCAAATGGGACAGGTTATCTTAGTGGTAGCCGCAGAACAAACACCTCAAAGTTTTGTTATAGAATCAACTAAAAAGTTACAAAATTGTTCGGATATTGTTCTAGGTGTGCTAAACAAAGCCCAAAGAAACCTTAATGCAGGTTATTATGGTTACGGTCATTATTAATATATGATGCATCAATTTACTAAAAACATTCTTTTATGTGCATCGACTGCCTATATAATGGGCTATCAAATCCCTGCACTCGCTTTAAATTGGACAATACGTCCCAGACTAAACGTTAACCAAATATATTCTGACAATATAACTTTATCAGATACTAATATAAAATCTGCTCTGGTCACAGAAATAACCCCAGGAATTAGTATCAATGGAATTTCTTCAAGAAGCTTCTTTAATTTAAACTATAACCTGCAAAGCCTTTATAATGCTCAGGGTAACGCCAGCATAGATTTTTATAATCAATTACAAATGAACTCAAATTATGAACTTATCCAAAACAGTTTATTTGTAGACTCTAGCTCTTCAATTAGCCAACAAAACAACTCAAACAGACAGATTGCTAGAGATAATATTTCAGGTAGTGAGGAGAGTTCAACCATCTCTACTTTTATGCTATCCCCCTATTGGACTCCCCATTTCAAAAGTTTTGCAGATGGTGAGTTTCGATTAACCTATGATAAAGTAAGTTCATCAGGCGGGGAAAATTCATTATCTGATACCAATTCCGTATCTCAAAGCATCAATTTGATTAGTGGACGTGACTTTTCATTAGTCAGCTGGTCATTTTCATTTAACAATAGCGACAGAAGCAACCAGGGAAGTGAGGATGTTAGCTTTCAGAACTCCCAACTAGAAGTTAGATATGCCATAAGGCGAAAATATAGTATTTTTGCACGTGCAGGCCATAGCAACAATTCATTTGCCACCAACGGCAACAGTAATGAGAATGGAATATTGTATACCTTTGGGGGGCAATGGCAACCCAGTCAGCGCTTTAGAATAGAGGCTGGCTATGGTAATAATAGATTTGTTACCGTTGAAATATCTCCATTCAACCGCTTACATTGGATAACAACTTATTCTAATAATGATATTGGTTTAAATACTGGCAGCAGGTGGAACACAGACCTTAATTATAGAACACGACGTACTACTTGGGCGGTTGGATATACTGAAAATACTGTCACGACTCAACAATTATTACTAGAACAGCAAGTCTTCACCAGTTCAAATATATCATCCTTTTCTCGAAATACTGGTTTACCTACTTTAACAAATGAAGTATTTGTCACAAAAACAGCCGACCTTTCATTTTCGCTGCAAACAGGTAAAAGCACAGTGAGTGCCAATATTTTTAAAACATACCGAACCTTTGAACTAAGCGACAATGATGAAGAGGTTACGGGGTTGTCTGCTAGCTGGAATTGGAGATTTTTAAGGAAAACTAGCTCCAATCTACAATTCGGTTGGCAAAAAACTGAATCTGATGGTCTAAACAATTTTTCTGATAAACGTTTTGATTTATCTGCTTCAATAACACGCAGTATTTTATTTCGCTTAAATGGAAGTATTGAATACCGCTATGTTGATCAAAGTTCAACAGATAGCTTAAATCAATTTTCAGAAAATAGAATTACAGCCAATCTATCACTCCAATATTAAAATGTATAAAAGTTTTTATAACCTCACCCAAAACCCATTCCAGCTTAATGCCAATTTAGATTTCTTTTTTGATA
The DNA here is from genome assembly GCA_964568245.1 of uncultured Methylomarinum sp. Classification (GTDB taxonomy): domain Bacteria; phylum Pseudomonadota; class Gammaproteobacteria; order Methylococcales; family Methylomonadaceae; genus QPIN01. The sequence continues at coordinate 975 of CAZMQH010000095.1, read as the reverse complement.
GTGCTGGTCACAAAAGGGCTAAAGCCTACTTACGCTATGGACTCGTACAAGGCGAAGGTTTTGTCGTTGTAACGGGTATGGCAGGAACAGGTAAAACCATGTTGGTTAAAGAGCTTTTTCAGTCTTTAAAACAAGATAGTGAAATAATTATTGGAGTGATGGTCACCTCTCAAGTGGGTGCTGAAGACACACTAAGAATGCTTTCAACAGTCTTTAAAATTGCTTACGAGTATGATGACAATAAAGCTATTTTATTAGGCCGCTTAGAGAACTTTTTTAAGGAAAGTGGCAAGAAGGGAAAAAGAGTTCTTCTCGTTGTTGATGAAGCACAAAACCTACCCAGACAATCTATTGAAGAACTAAGAATGCTTTCCAATTTTGAATGGGAAGGCCGCCCTATTTTACAGATATTTTTAGTTGGTCAAGAAGAATTAGGCCGTCAATTATATTCTCCAGGCATGGAACAAGTAAAACAACGTATTGTTGCTACTCATCACCTAAAAGCTATTGAAGAAGATGAGATAAAACAATACATTACCTTTAGGTTGACTAAAGCTGGCTGGAAAAACAACCCTAAATTTCAAGATGCCGTTTTCCATGAGATTTATGAATTTACCAAAGGTATTCCTCGAATAATCAACACATTATGCGACCGAACTTTACTCTATGGGTTTTTAGAAGAGCTAACGCTTATTGATGTAAAAAGCATAAACCATGTGATTAGTGAAATTAAAGCTGATTACGAATCTATTGTGACAGATAAACAGCCCCCTATTGACAGTACAAATGAAAACACTCAGTTTGCCCCATCTCAAGCATTAACACCTAACCAAAATCAAAGAATTGATGTTCTAGAACAAAAAGTAGTTGATTTAACGAAAAATCTAAATAAAGAACGCGCACTGCTTCGAAAAGCCATACTCATACAACTTGATATAGACGATGTTTATAACTAGGAGGCTGTCCGAGAATAGA
>CAZMQH010000094.1:0-8399 GCA_964568245.1 uncultured Methylomarinum sp. | reverse complement strand
GGGTTATTTATTGTCGCCAACAGCCTAAGGGAGGCAGTAACAAATAATATACCCACCTCTCTTGTCTTTTTATCCCTCCTTGGCTCTTCTCAATCGGCACATAGAATGACTATGCTTCTCTTGAGAAGAGCCAAGGAGAAATAAAAATCCTGCGAGATCTAGGTACATTATTTATTACTGACTCCCTAACCTGTTGTTAAATTTAATTGTGAGGTAATTAATTGCTCTTTCACCTTATTAGCTACTTTTACATCTAATAAAAATATTCGGCTAACTTCGATTTTTTTTTCAATTAGATAGTTGGCAATTGCTTTAGCTCGAGCGGCAGCTAAATTATGTAATGAATGATTATTAGGCTTAATTAAAGCAGATAATTTGTTTTGTGCAACGCCATAGAAATCATCTGATTTTGAATTGATTAGTCTTGGTTTACCAAATAATGATTTATCGGCTAGCTTAGGAAATTTTTCTATAAAAAGATCAGCTAATAGACGCTGATATTCTTCATTTGATGGCGCTAGCTTTTTAGGTAAGGCTTTTTTACTCTTTTCTTTAATCAGTTCGTCAATACGCAATTGTAGGATTTGTTTGTTTAATGCAGCCATTTGCATTTGAGGCCAGTCTTGTGCAGAGTATGCAGCTCCTTGTATTTCTAGCTTTAATGCGGGGCGGTCTAAAAGGGCGATAGCTAAGTTATCAAGTTTTTCTTGCTGATTAGGATCTAGGCTGGTTTTTCCTGCTGCAAAAGATATTTTACTAATATCTTCGTCAGAACCCATTAATGAGGCAATCGCATTAAAAGGGGAGGTGACTATTTTCGTGAGCACATTAATCAGTGCATCAACAATAATACCTGCCACACTGAATTCTGGATTATCTAAATCACCTGTAATAGGAACATCCAGCTTTATTTTCCCATCGCCATCTTGTAATAAAGCGATTGCTAAACCTAGCGGTAACGAGACAGCATCTGGATTGTCTACTTCATCACCTAAAACTAATTGATCGATCAGTAAACTGTTAGAAGCCTCAAGTTTATTATTGCGAATTTTATATTGAAATTTTAAGGTCATATTGCCTTTTTCAATTTTTCGGCCAGCAAACTCAGCCATATAAGGTGTTATTAGAGGCAAGGGCATACTATTAAAAGACACTTTAAAATCTGAATTACCTTTAGAGGGCGATATATTTCCTTTAATGTTGACAGGAGCAAAGTCAGCCACTTTACCCTTTAAGGCAATTTTTATATTTGCATTTTTGTCAGAAGAAATGCCTTTTACTGAACCTTTTAAATGGGTGATATGTGCGGAAAAAGGAAGTATTAGTGATTTATCAGAAAAGTCTGATTTCCCTCCTGTCATAACAAAATGATTAATTTTAAAGGTAGGTGCAGCTGCTGGTTTCTTTTCAATGGGCGGTTTTTTTTCTGCGGCCTTATCTTTAGGTTTATCGATAACAATATCACTAATATTAATGGATTTGTCTTTTCTGATTAAGATGCGAGCATAAGGTCGGTCAATTTTTATACTATCGATAATATAACGATTGGCAGCAAGATCTACCTCTATATTATTTAAGCTAAGTTTTTTCCAGTTTACAAAGTCCTTATTAGAAATTTGGTCACGAGTGGCTAATTTATCAATATGACTATTGCCTTTAAACACAACAGCAAGTGGTTGGTCTTTTTTCTGATGTAGGGATATATTTGCATTTAGGTTAAATAGACCAGAAATAATATCAAGTCTGGCAAATTGATTAACATAGGGTTGAAAATCCTTAAGTGCAATATTAGTGATATCTAGCTTAATATTACTGCTAAGAGGTTCAAGAATAGCATGTCCATCAACTGCTAAACTTCCCGACTTATTAAAGTTGAAAGCGAGGTTGAAGGGGAGGGATGCACCTTGTTCAGCGGATAGATTTGAAGAGTTTAATTTAATAGAGCTTAAGTTAATTGTATTTGCAGGGGATAAGGTTTTATCTGTAAATTTTAAAGCGTAGTGATTAATATCAAGTTGTTTGAGTAATATAGTCCAAGGTTTGGAATCTGTAGTTTCTTTAGTGCTAGCAGGTGATGATTTGGGGGAGGCTGAGTTGTTTTTAGGCGCAAAAAGTGATTGGAAATTGATAGTGCTATCTGTATTTAACCATGCTGTAAAATGAGCATCAGTTGAAGAAACCTTTTCAATTTCAATATCCTGCTTTAATAAATCTAATGAAACACCCTGCACCTTAAAGTCGGAAATAGTGATAACTGCATTTTTGTGACCTTGTTCGGCAATTTGTATATCCAGAAGGGATAAATCAGCATTGTTAATAAGCAGCTGGGTTGACTCTTTGGTGCTGCTAAATTGATAGTCAGCCTTAATTAATTCAGTGCCTTTTAAAATAGAAAAGTTCACAGAATCTTTTAGAAAAAGCTCCCAAACTCTAGGGAAATTAACATGGTTAAGTTCTATATGTCCTGTTGATTTAAGTGGGTTAAGGGTTAAATCCCCTCGCCAGTCAAATTGCCCTCCTGATGCGAACTTTAAGGAAAACCCTAGATCAGACTGTTTGTTAATAATCGTTGTAAAATTGTCAATGCTTAAGTTTAGCGGATAAATATCTTCTTGGTGGCCAGCTGAATTTAGATTGTCTGTCCAACTTATTTTGCCTTCTGATATGGAAATTAGAGCGATACTGACAGGAAAAATTTCGCCTTCTGATTCATCTTTTTTATCTTTCTTTGAATTTTCTGCCGGCATTAGGTCAGTAAAATTAAAATTGGCTTTATTATCCCGTTTGATAGAGACATAAGGTGATTCAAGGAGTATTTGGTCGATTTTTAATGATAAATCAAATAAAGAATCCAAGACTGCGAGATTGATATAAAGTTTCTCAAAGGTAACAAATTCACTGCTGTCTATTTCATCTATTTGTAAGCCATGAATGGAGAATTCAAGGGAAAATGGATTAAACTGAATGTGTTTAACGGAAACATCTCTTTTTAGTTGTTCTTTGGCTATAGAGGGGATTTTATTAGAAAGAACAGCAGGCAATATAGAAAACCCTAATACAGCATAGATAGATATTAATGTTCCAATTAAAATCAGAGCTGATTTTATTCTTGAAAAAGTGATAAATTCAGACATGTTAATTTCCATATTGAATTGTTGGGGAAATGATGGGGTGATACTTCGCTCAAGGGTTGAACGAAGTATATAACCATCATTAGCTGATGGCTATTTTCCTTAGCTTATTTGTATATTCATTTGATCTATCGCATGTATCGGAGCATCACCACCTGCCATTAGATCTTTAATAGTGGCATAGACTAGTTGATGTTGCTTTACTTGAGAAAGCCCAGCAAAAGTATTTGAAATAATCGTTAACGAATAGTGTCGGTTTCCACCGCATAAAACTTCAGCTTGTGAGTTTGCTATTGATTGCTCAATGCATTGTTTGATTTCGGAAGATATATCAGAAGGAATTTCCATTAACTGTCTAGCCTATATAAAATTAAAGAATAGTTGGGGTATTTTACAATAAATAACAGAGAAATCTTATTTTTTTAAAATTTAGGAGCGTGCATGAGTACCAAAGCTTTCACCCCAATAAATTTTATTATTGGGGTGAAATGATTATGTTTTGTGAGGCAATCCAATATCTGTGATAACTCCTGCCTCGGGATCTTGAAAGATTTTATCATCCAGGTTGTTTTCACTTCTAGCGACAATACAGGTTACTGTTGCATCCCCCGTTATATTGACCGCCGTGCGAATCATATCCAAAATTCTATCAACGCCAAGAATTAACCCGATACCTTCAACAGGTAAGCCAACTTGGTTAAAAACCATAGCTAACATAATCAGACCAACACCTGGAACCCCAGCTGTACCAATAGAGGCTAAAATAGACATGCCAACGACGGTTAAATAGTCTGCTACTCCTAAATCTATAGCATACACATTGGCAATAAATACAGTGGCGACACCTTGCATAATAGCCGTGCCATCCATATTAATGGTTGCACCTAGTGGGACTGTAAATGCAGCGGTAGAATTATCAACACCTAAACGTTTTTCTACTACTTGCAGGGTGACAGGGATGGTGGCATTTGAGCTGGCGGTACTAAAAGCAAAAATATGGGCTGGACGCATTTTTTTGATAAAAATGAGAGGGTTTAGTTTTGCTAATAACATTAGTAATAAACTAAAAGTACCTAAACCGTGCAATAACAAGCAAAGAACCACCACAGAAAAATAACCAATCATCGGTAAAATTAAACCTATCCCTTGAATGGAAAAAGTTTTGGCCATTAAAAAGAACACACCGATAGGTGCAAAGTCCATGACGATGGTGACAACTTTCATCATCACTTCATTTAATTTTTCAGCTGTTTCAGCTAATTGACGACCGATATCCCCCGTCATTAGCATAGCGATAGCAAATATAATCACAAAGAAAATGATTTGTAGCATATTGCCTTCAGCAAAGGCATTGACGGGATTGCTTGGGACTATATTGATAAAAACATCGGTTAAAGGTGGTGCTGGTTTGGGAGTGAAACTAACTGAGCTAGCCGCTTGCTCAAAACCTTTGCCGGGTGCAATAAGTATAGCGACAACCAAAGCTAAGGTGATAGCTAATCCAGTGGTTACAATATATAAAGTAAAGGCTTTAATTCCTACGCGCCCGAGTACAGCAACATCACCAATGCCACAAACCCCACAAATAAGGGAAAAGGTGACTAAGGGAACAACCAACATTTTTAATGAATTAACAAATGCGGTACCAATAACATGGAACAGCCCATTAACGAAATAGGTTTGTACAAAACTTATATCTTGGGCAAAAGCATTGATTAAACTGCCTGTGACTAGACCAATTGCCATGGCAATTAGGATTTTTGTGGTGATCGACATTTTTTTAGTCATTTTATATTCCTAAAAGGTAGGGGCAAGTTATTAAGCTCTTCGTAGTCTTGATGCAACGAAGTGTAATCAAGGTTTGTATGCTGTACTTTGTAGGAGCGTCCGCCCTCGGCGCGAATAAAATCATGCTCTTTTCTCTAAAAACAATCCATTATCAATTGCGCGGTGGGCGGACGCTCCTACATCACGGGCATATTAATTAATACGCTGAATAGTTACATATTTTATTACATCAAGATTATTAAGGAAGAAGTTAAAAACTGTCAATAATTGAATTAATCAAATTCATATCTAAGTCAGAGGTTCTTAGGTGTTTTTGACATAATGCACCTCGAAAGCCTAAGTAGTCAGCATTCATCGTAAGTAGTCTAGCAATATCCTGTTGTTTAAGTGAACCCGCTAAACCGCAAAGTAATTGAGCTGATTTAGCTTGATTTACAAAATCTAGAATTTTAGCCTGACTCATTACTTGAGATAATGAACCCTTGGTTTTATCCATAGTATCGAGCATTACACCATAAAACCCAGCTTGTTGAAGGGCTTTTATGGTGCTGATATCGGGTTTAGCATCTGCAAATAAAACGGCAATTAATTTGTGTCCTTGTTGAGTTATTTCTGATAATTTAGAGGTTGTGCCTTGCCAATCACCACTAGGAAAAAAACCAATTTTAATATAATCAACTCCTGTTTCAGCCATGGCTTTAACCGCATCAAAAACTATTTCAGCTTGCATAGGTAAATCACCCACTGTCGCACTGACAGGTTTTTGCTGATTAACTTCTTGAACAATCTGTTTTACTGTATCTGTAGTTAAAGCACCTAAAGCCCCTTGTTCAGGTTGCTTTAGGTCGATGATATCGACTTTTGTGTTTAAAATTAGCCTAGCCTCCTTCAGACTATTTACACTTGCTAGCATTCCTGTCATGCTTTTTTTAGCTCCTGCTTATGCTTTTCAATTAATGCGATTAACCAACCCCAAGCTTCCAATTCCTTATCACCTGCAGTTTTATTTAAGCCAATACTTAAATAGGCTATTTCAGATTCTATTTTTTCTAGGGGCAGCATGTGTAAGCGACTGACTAAAATGGCTGCTTCTAACACCGCAAATTGTGCACGATTATATCCTTGGAAAGGTGAATGATTAGCACTGTGAGTCGCTTTGCAATAAAGTTTAGGGCGTGTGTTATCCTCTTCAATTCGATCTAGTGTTAATTCTGTATGAGCTAAAGCGCTAGAAAGATATTGTCCTGCTATTTTAACTGTAGGCGTTAAAGGCCAATCTCGATTTCCTGTCAAGCAACCTGCAAATACACGGACATCATCACAATAATTAATTACTGCTGATTTAGATTGCAGGATATTATTCAGCGTTGTGGAGGGTCGAAAAGGCAGAATAACAAATTCATCTTTGATGATGTGTATACCCATGGGGGCGATATGTGCCACACCTTCTGCATTTTGAGTGGTAACTATAACTTCTTGTATCATTTGTTCTTTTGTAAAGTAGTTCCAGCTGGTTTAAAGCTATGTAAATCTATAGTTGATTGGTTTTTTTCAGTGGCGCAGCCCCAAGTTAAGGCTTGATCTTGATTAAAGCGTTTACCAAGTGCCCAGGAAATTTCTGCTCGGGCCAATTCTACCCCTAAATAAAAGGCATGGCCCGCATCGTCGTCTATTTTCAGTTTAGGGAATAAATCAAAAGGATCGGTTGCTGTATGTAAGCCATCACGATTATAGATATGGACTCCATCAGGGCTGGTTTGTATGCGAAAGCTAGGGTCTCTAATTTGGGCTGCAAACTCTTTTATTTCTCCTAATTGGTAAGGAAAAGGCGAGTTATCATGCACAGTCATTAAATTAGAATCTATGTGCTTGGGTAGCGTGTTGTTTTGTGCCGCTGCGTACATCATCCGTCTAGCACAATCAGCTTCTTTAATGGCTCTGCGTGCATGCTTACTGACTTCTGTCGCCAGAATGTGGTTGATATTCAATTCTGAACAGATACCGAGTAATAAGGTATTCATACCTGACGTATCTGCATGAGTAAGTTCGGTAATATTGCCCACGCCCAGCATCATTTCAATATCGGGATGTTGCTGTCTAAAGCTAAAGTTTCTGGCAATTGATTCTGTAAAACCAAAATGGATCGGGTCTAAAATAGGGTCTACAATAAACTTTTTATTTTTGGCTTGTAATACAGATATAGCATGGTCAAGCGAGGATAGGTCACCATGTATTTCGGGTATTAATATTGGAGTTGCATCCACTTCATCTGCAATCCAGATGCTTCTGTTGGTTAAACTAAGCATATAATCAGCGCCTGCTTTCCCACCACGTAGTAAATCATCATCGTCTAAAGAATCAATGCTGACGGTAAAACCTTCTTGTTTCAGGGTGACAATAATCTCTTCCATATGTGGAAACTTTGTCCCTGGTAAACAGCCAATATCAATAACATTAGCACCCTGTGTTTTATAGTAATAGGCTCGTCTTACAACCTCTTCAACACTGACACTAGGTGCATCAACAATTTCTGCAAATATTTTTACTTTGTATTTTGATAAATCATATTGATGCGCTGCTTTACCAAAATAGAGGGGGAGATCTTTTAATTCCTCAGGGCCTCGTTCGACGGGTAAACCTAATTCTTTGGATAATGCATCTATATCACCGCGACAACGACCAGGAAGTACAATTTTATCGGCGTTAAAGGTGTCTTTAAGGCGGCGAGAAATCATCTCAGCAGTCATTAATCCAGCGACTTTAAGGCCAAGTTGATGAACTGTATAAGTAAACTCAGGCTGCATTTTTTCTAAAATTTGGCGCAACTGTTTTTCTGCCAGTTTGCCAGTTAAAAATAGAATATGTTCAGGTTTATCAGTCATTATGCTAAAGATTTAAGGCGGTGCTTAACACTATCAATTAATTCATCGACACTTTCAACCACCTCAGTGTATTCAAATGTGCGAATTTTATTCGTCGCTTCAAGGTCTATTTTACGAGGATAGACCATGACTTTACCACCAGGGGCGGTAGTTTCCATTTCAGGAGCTATATCACAAGGATAAACAATACTGGGTACTCGACACTTACCTGCTTGAGAATATAGGTTGGTGACTAAGGAGTCAGCAATGCCTAAAACGCATTTGGCAATAGTATTTGAGGTGGTGGGGGCCATCACAAATGTATGATAATAACCTTTGTAAAAATGCCCAACAGGTGGAGAGGATGCAGCTTTATCTCGATAAACGGGGTGTTTGGCACGTACTTCTTTAAGGTCAACACCATACATTTTAAGTACTTCTTCCCCAGCTTGACTTAAATATAAATCAACATTTTCCAGTGTAAGCATGAATTCAAGACATTCTTCTATATAATGGCCAGAGCCAGTGATAGCCCAAGCGATTCTTGGTTGATTTTTGTTAAGGTTTTTCATTCGCAGTATTATACCTGATGGGAATTAAAGGAGAGCTTGGAATTTAT
>CAZMQH010000093.1:7372-8462 GCA_964568245.1 uncultured Methylomarinum sp. | reverse complement strand
GCAGTGAACACATTATAATCACGTAAAAAAAAGTTATAGCAAAGACTTATAGATAAAAACTACTTTTTACCCTAATCAATAAATGAACAAATATTTCCAATCCTTAATACTTCAAGCAACTTCAGCTGAAAGGTTATTTAAAATCGAAACGATTCAAAGCCTTTGGAGTGGTTATGGTGAAATCGTACGCTATGGTTTGCAAGGTGGTGAAACTGAAACAGTGGTGGTTAAACATGTAAGTTTGCCTGACCAAAGTCATCATCCACGTGGTTGGAATACTGATTTATCACATCAAAGAAAAATCAATTCTTATCAGGTAGAAATTGCCTGGTATGCCAAGTGGAGTAACCGTTGTAGCAATGATTGCCGTGTACCTCTCTGTTTAGTGACTGAATCAGCAGAAAATGAAATGTTTATGCTGCTAGAAGATTTAGACAGTGCTGGTTTTGAACTACGCAAAACAGACGCATCTATTGAAGATATTAAAGCCTGTTTATCTTGGTTAGCCCATTTTCACGCCAGCTTTATGAATGAGTCCCCTGATGAGTTATGGCCTATAGGTAGCTATTGGCATTTAGCAACTCGCCCTGATGAACTGGATGCTTTAGAAGATAGTGCTTTAAAAAATGCAGCACAGTTGATTGATCAAAAGTTAAACAGCTGTCAATTTAAAACCTTTGTTCATGGTGATGCAAAACTGGCTAATTTCTGTTTTAGCTCCCAAGAAAACCGTGTAGCTGCGGTGGATTTTCAGTATGTTGGTGGTGGCTGCGGTATGAAGGATGTTGCCTACTTTATGGGTAGTTGTTTAAATGAACATCAATGTCAGTATCAACAAGAACCGTTATTAGATTATTACTTTTCAATCTTAAAACAAACGCTAGTTAAAAAAGATAAGGCTATAGATGCCAGAGCGGTTGAATTAGAATGGCGAGCTTTATATCCCATTGCATGGACTGATTTCCATCGTTTTATTAAGGGCTGGAGTCCAGGACATTGGAAAATAAATAGTTATAGTGAACGAATTGCACGAGAAGTGATTGCTCAATTGCAAGTAACCACCTAAAACTCTGAATTTATATAACCTTAG
>CAZMQH010000093.1:0-7272 GCA_964568245.1 uncultured Methylomarinum sp. | reverse complement strand
GCAACCCTCTGGTCTTTTGTTATCTCAGTCAATTCTACAGCCCCCAGAAAGTCACCTTTTTGCGGCATAGCGGTTCCTGATTTAGAAATTCTGGCCACAATTTTAACGGCTTTAAAGTTAGATAGCTTCATCGTCGGCATCATAGCCATTTTATCATCTAGGGTTACAGTTATAGGCAAATCTGACACTTGTTTTCTAACAATAGCTAATGGCATGGGAGGACCTGTTAATGCTTTGGCATAGATAAAAACAGTGTCTCCAGCCGCTACTTTAGCTTTAATATCTGCAGTAATATCAACTTGGACATCAATGCTAACAGTTGAATCCACTTTTATGTCATAAACAGCTGCTTTACTTTCAGTTCCAGAAAGTTGAGCTTGTACCGTAGCAATAAGTTTTTGCACTTGGGCGTAGGGTTCTGAATCTTTAGGTACGATTGTCTGTATCTTGCGCCAATGAGTGAGTGCTTGAATAAAATTACGTTCTTCTGCTTTAGCCATACCGGCAAGCCATAGAGCTGTTACGTCATTAGGTGATTTTTTCAGTGCTTTAAAAATTAATTCTGATGCTTTTCCAGCCAAACTGCCATTATTCACCATGGCTAAGCTGTCAGCATAATGCAGTAATACTTCAGGGTCATCACCTAATAGCTGGTAAGCTTTTTCAAATGAATTGGCTGCAAGTTTAAATTGTTTTAAATATTTAAATGATCTACCCAGCATAATCCAGTCTTTGGCATTATCTGGATTTTGTTTTAAACGTTGAGCTAATTTCACCACCATGGCATTAATATCTTGGCCTGCTTTAGCAACGGACTGAGTTTGTTTTATTTCAGCTTTAATTAATGCATCAGGTTCACCTAATGCATAATAAGTAAACACTGATACCAAGGGTATGCACAATGCAATAACGGGAACTATCCAGCCTCCTTGTGTTGAAGTCTGCTGCTGTGATTGCTGGATATCTAAATCATCACCTAAGGTAAGTTCCAATTCAGAAAACTGTTCGTCATAATCTTGCTGAGTCAAAGTCCCTGCTTGCAATTGCAGTTTTAATTCTTCACCTCGCTGCTGAGCTATATTAATATTTCGTTGATCTGAATCGGCAGCTTTAACTTCTCTTTTCTTCCAAAGAGGAGGGAGAATAATAGCAAACGCGATGATAATTAAAACAACAACGCTACTCCAATAAACTATATTCATTCTTCACTCTCATTACGCAGCAATTTTTTTATTTTTGCTCTTTTTTGTAATTCTTCATCCGTTAATTTGATATTTTCGGTCGATTTCTTACCACGACTAAATAAAAATAACATGAATAAACCAATGATTAAAAATGCTATGGGGCCTATCCAAAGTAAGCTAGTCTTGGCCTTAAATGGAGGGTTATACAACACAAAATCGCCATAGCGTTGGGTCATATACTCAGCAATTTGATCTTTTGACTTTCCTTGCTGTAACATTTCATAAACTTGCCTACGTAGATCTTTTGCTAAATCAGCATTTGAATCCGCGATCGTCTGGTTTTGACAAACTAAGCAGCGTAATTCTTCAATAAGTACTTTATAAGTCGCTTCCTGCTCAGGCGTATCAAATTTCTTATATTCTACGGCTGCATAACTAGCCAATGAAAGCAGTGATAAAATTAAAACCATCACCAACTTCATTCTACTTCCGCCTTTAATTGTTGAATAAGAGGGATAAGAATATTTTGCATATCACTCACTTCGACTGGGCCTGTGTGCTTATATCGAATAATACCTTTTTTATCGACAATAAAGGTTTCAGGAACACCATAAACTCCATAATCCAAGCCAGTACGTCCTTCTTGATCCATAATAATTATATCGTATGGATTACCTAACTGCGCTAACCATTGCTGTGCAGCAGCTGGGTCATCTTTATAATTTAAACCAACAATTGTCACCAGTTTCTTTTTGGCTAGTTGATTAAAAATAGGATGTTCCAATCGGCATGAACCACACCATGATGCCCAAACATTTAATATCCAGACATCACCGATTAAGGCATGTTTAGTCAGTGTTCGTGCTGGTTGTCCCAATACAGGCAAGGCAAAATCAGGGGCTGGCTGATTTATTAAGGGTGAGGGAATATCTCTAGGGTTTAGCTTTAACCCTAGTGCTAGAAAAATGGCCATTACCGTAAACAGAACCAAAGGCGTTAAATATTTAAGCATGACTTAGTTCCTTATTGTCTTTACGATATCGTTTATCACTAGTAGCCACTAATCCACCAATACCCATAAATAATGCACCAAACCATATCCAGCGGATAAAAGATTTGTAATAGATCCTTAAACTCCATGCCCCTTGATCATCTAATGGTTCACCAATGGCAACAAATAAATCTCTAAACAAACCCGCATCAATAGCGGCTTCTGTCATTGGCATTTTTTGGACTCTATACTCACGTTTTTGAGGCTGTAACTGGGCAATCACCTCGCCATCATAAGTGACAGTGAGTGAGCCTTCTTTGGCAATGTAGTTAGGCCCTTCTGTGACTTTAACACCATGAAATTCAAAAATATACCCTGCCATTTCCAAGGTGTCACCTGGCTCCATTCTGACATCTTTTTCTATGCTGTAAATAGAGGTAAAGGTAATGCCAATCACAAAAACAGCAATGCCTAAATGGGCAATGCTCATTCCATAAAAACCAGCAGGAATAGTGGCCAGTCTTTGCCAGCTAATCCCTTGTTTACCTAAGCGATCTTTAAAAGATAAACCTACGGTGGCCATTGTCCATAAAGCCAAACTTGTCCCTAACCCTGCACTCCATGAATAAAAAGGCATTAATAATGGAATTAAAAATCCTGCACCTAAAGTAAAAACCATTAAGCCTTTTAAGCGCCAGCTTAATGCTCTTATATCATCTTTTTTCCAGCGAATTAACATACCAATCCCCACCACAAAAGCCAGAGGGGCCATTAAGGGGATAAAAATTGCATTAAAATAGGGAGGGCCTACGGATATTTTCCCCATACCTAATGCATCAATTACTAAGGGGTAAAGCGTGCCTAATAAAATACTGGCAGCTGTTACCACTAATAAAACATTATTCAATAATAATACTGATTCCTTTGAAACCACTTCAAAAGATACGCTGCTTTTAACCTGTGGCGCTCTGATAGCATAAAGTAATAATGACCCGCCTACGACAATGGCCAAGAATATTAAAATAAACAAGCCTCGAGTGGGGTCGCTAGCAAAAGCATGCACTGAGGTTAAAACACCCGACCTAACTAAGAAGGTTCCTAATAGACTTAAAGAAAAGGCAAAGATAGCCAGTAATACAGTCCATGTTTTAAACACACCGCGTTTTTCACTGGCCGCTAAGGAATGAATTAGCGCTGTTCCTACCAGCCAAGGCATAAAAGAAGCATTTTCAACGGGATCCCAAAACCACCAGCCGCCCCAGCCAAGCTCGTAATAAGCCCACCAACTACCTAAAGCAATACCAAAGGTTAGAAACATCCAGGCTAGGTTTGTCCAAGGTCTTGACCATCTCGCCCAAGCTGAATCCAGTCGCCCTTCTAATAAAGCTGCAATTGAAAATGCAAAAGCAACAGAAAACCCAACATAGCCCATATACAACATAGGGGGATGAATAGCTAAACCAGGGTCTTGCAATAAGGGGTTTAAATCTCGTCCTTCCAATGGTGCTGGGAATAGACGTTCAAAAGGGTTTGAGGTAAATAATAAAAAGACAATAAAACCAATACTGACTAAACCTAAAACCCCCAATACTCTCGCCATGGTGGTTTCTGGAATATTCTTGCTAAAAAAGGCAACCAAGCCAGTCCAGATAGATAAAGTTAAGGCCCACAATAATAAAGAACCTTCATGAGCACCCCAAACCCCCGAGACTAAATAGAGTGTAGGTAATGCAGTATTAGAATTATGTGCAACATAGGCAACTGAAAAATCATGCACTAAAAAAGCATAGGTTAAACAGCCGTATGAAAACAGCATAAACAGTAATTGTGCATAGGCAGCTGGTTTTGCAACGGCAACCCAGCCACTAATTGAGCGGTATGCACCAAAAACAGGTAGTATGCCTTGAATTATGGCCATCAATAAAGCAAGAATCAGGCAAAAGTGCCCTAGTTCAGCAATCATAATAATTCCCTATTTTTCAGTTTTCAGAGCTGCAGATTTTTGCAAACTATCTGCTACCTCGGGAGGCATATAGTTTTCATCATGCTTTGCCAATACTTCTTCCGCTATAAAAACACCCTGATCATTTAAGCGACCATTCGCCACAATCCCCTGCTCTTCCCTAAATAAATCAGGCAGTATTCCCGAATATTCTACGGTGACTTGTTTGTTATAGTCCGTTAAATCAAATCGCACCATAATATCCTTATTAGGCCGTAAAATACTTCCTTTGACCACCATACCGCCAAGACGAAACTTTGCGCCTTTTGGTGCTTTCCCCTCAGCGACTTCAGTGGTGGAAAAAAAGTACATTAAATTTTCATTAAAGGCTTGTAGTGCAAATGTTACGGCAACCCCTACCCCTGCAACCATCAACAAAATAAGGATAAGTCTTTGTCTTCTAACTGGTGTCATTTTTTAGCTCGTTTTTGTTTTAAGGCTAATTCACGTAAAAACTGTTTTTTTTGTATCATCGGAACGATGACATTAAGGAGTAAAACCACAAAACAAATACCATAAGCGGTCCATACATAAAAACCATAGCCTCCCATCGCTAAAAATTCAGCAAAGCTATTCATTACTTTGTCTCCAATAACTTTTTAACCCACTGGGTATTTTGTTCGCGTATTAAGATTTCAACCTTCGCCACTTGCAACATAGCAATAGCGTAGTAAAACTTAAAAGCAGTAGCCATCACCAACAGAGGAATTAACATATCAAGATGAATTGAAGGTTTATCCATTTTTGCAACAGTTGGACCTTGATGTAAGGTATTCCACCACTGCACTGAATAATGAATAATGGGGATATTAACCACGCCCACCAAGGCTAAAATAGCGACCGCTCTTGAGGCTGTTCTTTTATCTTCAATAGCCCCATAAAGACTGATAATGCCTAGATAGAGAAATAACAGAATTAATTCAGAGGTTAATCTTGCATCCCATACCCACCAAGTTCCCCACATAGGTTTGCCCCATAAAGATCCGGTGACTAAGGCAATAAAAGTAAAACTAGCACCAATCGGAGCGCTACTAATCAAAACTACATCGGCTATTTTCATCCGCCAAATCAATGAAATCGCGCCAGCTATCGCCATAATCACATAAATAAACAGTGACATCCAAGCGGCAGGTACATGAATATAGATAATGCGGTAACTATCCCCTTGCTGATAATCTGTGGGGGCTAAATATAGTCCAGCATATAACCCATATCCGCAGAGCAATAGAAATATAACCGTTAACCAAGGAAGTAGTTTACTACTTAAGCTGTAAAAATAAGGAGGTGAAGCAGTTTTATGATAGAAACGGACAATAAATGCAGGAATGATGGACATAAATAGTTTAAAAGTTTATATGAAATTGCAGTAGAAAGTAGTATTCCTACAAAAAAATGTAATTAAAATCGTATCAATTAACACTCATTCTTAAAGCGGCAGCTGCGGGTAGTGGAGCTAAAACAGCTGACATAAAAAAGATAGCGATTAAAAGATTAATTTGCGCATCGACGGCTAAACCATTGCCAGCCATTTCAACAGCATTACTGGCAAAAATTAACACGGGTATATAAAGTGGTAATACTAATAAGGAGATAATCATCCCACCACGTCTTAATCCTACGGTTAAAGACACACCAATTGATCCAATCAAACTTAAAACAGGTGTAGCTAAGACCAAGGTGAGCAATAAAGTTCCCAAGGCTTGTTCAGGTAAGCCTAAAAATATAGCTAGTAAGGGAGCAACGACTAATAAAGGTAGTCCAGTCACCAACCAATGCGCGATAATTTTACCTAAAACTAAAATAGTTAATGGATGAGGGCTTAATAACATTTGTTCCAATGATCCATCATCAAAATCAGAGCGAAATAAACTATCCAGTGAAAGCATAACCGCAAGCAAGGCAGACACCCAAATAATACCTGGCGCCATTGCTTGTAATAATTTGGGGTTTGCTCCCACACCCAAGGGAAATAAAGTAACAACTAATACAAAGAAAAATAAGGGGTTAGCTATTTCTGCTCGACGGCGAAAAGCTAAGACTAAATCACGCCGAATAACAGCGATAAAGGCAGACATTAATGACATGGTGATAAATTTATTTTTTGTACATCAACTTCGTGTAAAGCAAGATCATGATGAGAGGTTAATATAATCATTCCGCCCGCAACAATATGTTCATGCATTAATGATTCGATCAGCGTTATGCCTTGTTTATCAATTGAAGTAAAAGGCTCATCCAATACCCACAAGGTATTCTTGGTAATGAGTAATCTGGCTAGAGATAAACGACGTTTTTGCCCCGCAGACAAGGATTGAACTAAAGAATCATCGTAGCCTGCTAAATGAACTTTATCCAAAGCCTGTTCCATTGTATAAGCCCCCTTTTGTCCAAGTGCCAAAGACATTTTAAGGTTTTCCAGCACGGTTAATTCTTTTTTAACCCCATCTAAATGACCGACATAGGCCATTTGTGAAAAATATTCACTTTCTTTAATAGCTTTACCATCCCAGAGCATTTCGCCATCATCTTGCTCTCTAAAGCCACAAATAATACGCAACAAAGAGGTTTTACCACTGCCGTTCTTACCTTCTAACAGTAAAACTTGATGATTAGACAGTTTAAAATTAAGGCCTTCAAACAATATACGGTCATCTCTAATACAAGCTAAGTTTTTTATTTCCAGAAGGTTGTTTTCAGAGAGAAGCTCATCCATAAATTTTAGAAAATATTATCAAAAGTGCATATAATATCAATATCTATCATTTGTTCCCAGTTAGATATTCTATAAATGTTATTTTTATTGTATAAAAAAACAAATCACACCCCCTATTTTTGTCTGTTTTCTTTACAAAATAAAAATAACTTTTAACAAAAATAACAAATACCCTTATTAATCAACAAAATAGAAAACAGGCCTATTTTTTGCTTGCATATATTTTTAGCAGAATACTAATTTTTTACAATGGCTTGTACATAAAACAGGAGCTAACATTTTGAAATTTAGAATATCACTAAGCTTGCTTTTGATAGCAACAAGTAGTCACGCAGCCTACGAGGACTTTTCTACCGACAACTCAAGCTATACACAGGCACAA
>CAZMQH010000092.1:0-8466 GCA_964568245.1 uncultured Methylomarinum sp. | reverse complement strand
CCCCTCCGAAACCCAGCCTATCACAGACTAAAAACCATCACACCACCAACTTCTACCTCCAACATTTCAACGGAGACGGACATTAAGTATTTGATAAATATTATATATTCCACACAAACACCTAACCTTAAAATAAAATAATGCTTTTTTTTTGTTTTTGTGCTAATGTGGCCATCATCAATGTTTGTTATCAAGCTGTCATTTTTGCTAAACCTCCTTTTCTATACAAACAGATAGAGAATAGCTGGTGATATTTGTCGCACATTGAATTCAAATGATTTATTTCTTCAGCTATCCATTAACAATAGCTTTAGATAAAAAGAATATCATGGATGATTTTATTTTAACCAAGTTAGTTCAGTCAAGGAATGATAGATTCGCTTAATTTTAATATAAGGTAAAAAAATGAAAAAGAATTTTGGCTATATCTTAGCAATCTTTTTGTTCGCTTTTGCATCGTTACAATCTGCTCAAGCCACAATAGTATATGATACTCACGGTTCTACATTTGCAAATTTCACAATCACTGATAACTTTTGGGTTGATGCAGGGCAAGAGTACAGAGCCACATTAACAGACCAAGGTGCTGTTGCCTTGCCATTTGTCGATAACTTTGATGCATTGTTGATGACTGTTTATACTGAAGATGTTGCTGCGCCCTCACTGGGCTCATTAGCACTTGTCCCAACCTCAGGTAGTGGCTTTGATTCTGTGTCATTTAGCTTTGTCGCACTAACAAGTGATTACTATCATGTTGCACTTGCTGGTGCTACTGATTCATTAAGTTCATATGGTGCAACTATCAGCGCTGTACCTGTACCAGGTGCAATCTGGTTCATGGGATCTGCATTGTTTGCTTTAGTAGGTTTAGGACGACGTAAAATTGTATAAAAATAATTATTTTAAGTTTTTGTTAGCTTAGGTAAGTATAACTAAAGGGGATTTTTAGCCCCTTTTTTTTAGAAAAAACCTTATTTTCTAGTATTTCTTCTGTAAAATCTAGGTTGATATTTTACCCGCTTGATATTCAACTTTCGTTGATTAATTTCTATTTCAGATAGTAGCTGAAATATATCCGCTGGCATCCCATCAGGCAAATCAACCAAACTATAGTAATTTCGTATATCCAGTCTTCCAATACGATTTTTATCAACCCCAGACACTTCAATCAAAACACTTTTTATAGTCTCTATTGAGACAGCATGTTTACGCCCAACATCAATACGATACCTTACAACTTTTTGCTTTGGCATCACAGCAGGAGATAAGATATCTTCATTATATCCTGGTTTAGCACGATTATTTAAAACTACGCCAGAGTGATTTAATAAAGATAAAGCCGCCGCACAATCTAGAGTACTTATCTGTAGCTCGTCAGATATGCGCTTTATAAACTTCTGATGCAACTCAAATTCATCCTTAGCTATCTGAGACTTTAATGCTTTTTTTAACTCTTCTTCCTTAATATTAATCAAATTTTCCATCTACAGTCTATCCAAATTGATATCAACATAAGCTTCATCTCTTAATCGACGCAGCCACAACTCGGTTTCTTCTTCTATCTTACGATTACGAATTTCTTCTCTTACTCGATTCTTTTTATGTTCAACACTATT
Source organism: uncultured Methylomarinum sp. (assembly GCA_964568245.1). GTDB lineage: Bacteria > Pseudomonadota > Gammaproteobacteria > Methylococcales > Methylomonadaceae > QPIN01. The sequence goes on along the minus strand of CAZMQH010000092.1, from coordinate 6,850 downwards.
ATCTTTATCCTCCCTCTCTAGCACTTGAATAAGGTGCCAGCCAAATTGTGTTTGTACAGGTTCACTTAAGCCATTAATTTCCAATGAATTCATAGCCGCTTCAAATGGGGGAACTAAATCACCAGGCCCCACCCAATTTAAATCACCACCATTGACTGCAGAACCTTTATCGTCTGAATTAGATCGCGCCAAGCTAGCAAAATCATCACCACCCATAATCCTTTCCTTAAGGGTCAACAATCTTTTTTTAGCCTCATTATCATCAATTAATTCATTAGTTTTGATTAAGATATGCCTAGCTCTTGTTTTAGTTACAATATGTTTATTCTCACCTTTTAATTCCAATAACTTTATAATATGGAAGCCACTAGGGCTACGAATTAAATCAGCGATATCACCTTGATTCATTTTGGCTACGGCATCAACAAAAAGTGTAGGGATTTGCCCCAACCCTCTCCATCCCAGGTCTCCACCATTTAAAGCATTTCCGCTTTCAGACACGGCTACTGCAGTTTGTTTAAAGTCAGCACCACCTAATAAGTCGTTAACCACTTTATTAGCCCTGTCCTTGGCCTTATTAATGATAGTGGCAGAGGCTGCCTCGGGTACAGAGATCAAAATATGCCCAAGATGATATTGAACCTGCTCTTTAGTCACTTCACCTTGAGTTTCTAAAAAATGATTCACCTCTCTATCGGTTACCTTAACCCTAGCGCCCACTTCTCGAGCTCTTAATTGATTAATAATAATTTCATTACGAATACTTTCTTGAAACCCTTGAAAGCTCATTCCTTGGCTTTCAAGCTCTAATCTAAATTCATCAACAGTCAAGCCATTACGTTTAGCTATATCAGCAACCGAGTTACGTACCATTTCATTACTCACCCTAATACCTGATCTTTCTGCTAACTGACGCTGTAATTTATCAACAATCAATCTTTCTAGCACCTGCTTTCTAAGTATAAAAGCAGGTGGAATCATCACTTTATTTTCTTGCAGTTTTTTAACTATATTATGAGTTTCAAGCGTTAATTCTCCATCTAAAATAACCCCGTCTTCAACGATCGCCACTATGCGATCCAATAATTCGGCCTTTGTCATAAAACTAGAAACTAGTAATACACAAAGGATAACAATGCGGCTTAAATATTTTTTATTATTCATTTATTCTGCTCTACGATACCCTTTTAGGTTTCTCTCAAGAAATTCATCAACTTTATCCCCAAAACCTGTTAAACCTTTTAATTCAATTTGTAAAAAGACGCCTGTTTCCATCGTATCATCAGCATTACCCGTTACCGTGTTAGCAAATCTTCTCCACAGGACTCGAAAACGCCAACAACAACTTTCTTTTTCTAAACCAAAAAAACTTTCTTGGGTGGAATTAAATTTTAATGAATACTGCCAACGCCCGACCCCATACCAATTATCATAAATAGGCCATCTAAAGGAGGTATCTGTTTGTATAATGTATCGGGCATCACTGATTTGAAGATCGGATTCATCTTTTCTATATCGATAACCTAAATTAAATATTTTCCCAGTCTCATCCCTATACGCCATATCGGCTTGCCCCCTTACCAGATCATTTACATCAGGGCTCCATTGGATAGCCGAGCGAAATGACAAATCTTCTGTTAATTGACCGCTTAGTTCGGCAACAAGGTTTGAAAGGCTATTAGTTTCGGCAGCACCATTCTCCAAGGTTACATTCCTATCCTGAAAATAAAAGATTTCACCCATAGTTAAATTAAGTCGTTCAAGTCCAGAATCCGAATCCATTAATCTAGTTGTCATAGCAATAGTCACTTGATTAGCATCTTGAACTCTATCAACACTACTAAACCTATTTTCTCTAAATAAAGTACTATACCCAAAATCATAAAGTGATGAATCAAATACGGGAATATCTGATTGATTTTTTTCGGGAATATATAAATAGAACAATCTAGGTTCTATTGTGTGCATATAAGCTGATTCACCAAATTTAAAATTTTTCTCAAAAAACAAACCACTATCTACCGATACAATTGGTAAAACTCGGCTGATACTATCAGAATTATTATTGTTATTGTTATCTAATTCATATTGAGTATATTGCAAAGAAAATTTAGGCTTTATATAGGATCCAGCCGTTTCAATAGGAAAAGCAATCGAAGGCTTGGTATTAAATCTATGCCCACTAACGCGGCCATCTCGATAGAAATAGGTATATTCATTATCCATTGCTAGGTCAACAGGCCACTGCTCGAATGAATGCTCAAGATTTAAGTTTATTTGCGGAAGTATGTGATAGGGTTTATCACCCGTTTGAAACCTATCTATCGATTGAAATGTATTCATTCGAGTAGAAAATGACACGCCCTCAGTATTGTAGTCCAAACGCGCTTGACTTCTTAAAAACCTATCATTAGATAGGCCTAAAGTATCATTCAGCTCATCAAAATAAGCTTCATCTGATACATAGTTTAAATCAATATCTGTCGTTAAATTATCTGAAATCTCAGTTTTATTTTTAATTGACCCTGCATATCTCTTTTCTTTACTCAAAAAATCATAAGGCAAATACTCTAACGCAACTGAGCCTAAAGTTTTTGGCGTTAAATACCGAAACTCTCCCCCTAGCATGCCTCCTCTCTCTGCCATATATCTTGGCCAAAGTGTCAAATCATAATTTGGAGCCATATTCCAATAGTATGGAACAGTCAGATCAAAACCATTTTCACCACTGGCAGAAAAAGAAACAGGTAAAACTCCCGATACGCGTCGATCATCTAATGGAAATGAAATATAAGGCGTATAGAGAACAGGAAGCCCTTTAAACTCTAGCCATGCATGTTTAGCAGCTGCGTCACCTGTCTTTTGATTCATTTTCAATCTTTCAGCATGAAGCACCCAGTCCTCATTACCTGGCCGACAACTAGTAATGGCAACATCTGTATAGCGCGAAAGATATTTGCTATCTCTATATACAACATCAGCACGTCCCCTCATAGGACCAGAAGGTGATATAAATAAAACATCCCTTAGTCTTGCTTCATCAGTTGCTAAATGTAATAAAATGGTATCACTGTAAAGAGACATTTCATTTTCATTATAAAAAACATGTCCTTGCGCATCCATTGTTTCAGATGCTGTATTATAACTAGCCCTATCTGACTGAATATGCTGATCTGCCCGATTAATGTCAACATTTCCAAAGAAACTGGTGACATCTTTATCAAACACTTCTGAGTAATCAGCAGACACATACATTGGAGCCGTATTTCTTACATCATGATCAACTATTAATAAGTCATCATATTTTGATATTCGACTACAGTTTTTCCATGGGTCATATTTTAATTGAGCATGCAGCTCACCAAATAACCGCTCTTGTTGCTGACTAAATGCTGGCGTAAAAAAACTTGAAGACTCAGAGCTTTGAGCTGTTTCAATAGCGTCTACTTTAGATGATGTACAACTCCAAGTTTGATCATCCTCACTCGCCTTACAAGTATACCCTGGCTGGTTAAGCTTCTTTTCTGAAGGCCTTTGTGTACGGGTAAGCTTTGAAGGTGAAATAAAAGCATGACTAAGTGAAGGGGTCTGTGAGGACTGAAGTGCTACTGCAGGTGATTCGATTTGGTCTTTAATTGGCTTTGTAGGCATAAGCGTTTGCTTTACAGGTACCTGACTGACACACTGCCACTCACCACCAGCAACTTTCTCACAATCCCATGCACTGTTATCTGCAATATTTAATTCTGCGTACAATAAAAAAAAAATAACAAGAATATATTTGCAATGCATAAAAAGTAAGTATCAGTAAGAGTAGCTTAATAACTCAAAAATCGAATAAAATAGCGTTATATTTTACCTTATTTATTAACCTGATTTAAATAAATTGCATATACAAAACAACCAAACCATTTTTCTCAAAAATAATACGCTTATGTCAACAACAGATACCCGAGTAACAGCAATTATTGACTGGCTAAGCAACACCCTGAATCTCACTATTATTAATTTTGAAATTGCTTCAAGTGATGCGAGTTTCAGACGTTATTTTAGAGTAACTCACACGACGGGGCAGCATATAGTAATGGATGCCCCACCTGAAAAAGAAAATACTGAACCCTTTATTCGTCTAGCGATTCTATTAAAAAAAGCGGCCCTAAATGTCCCACAAATATACCAACAGGACCTTGAGCAAGGTTTTTTATTACTTGAAGATTTTGGTTCCACTTGCTTTCTAGACCAGTTAAACAATACAAATGCAGAAGAACTTTACCAGACCGCATTTCAAAGCTTACATCACCTACAGTCAGACCCTGCTTTATGTAACAGCCAATTACCTTGTTACGATGTCGCCTTATTAGATAGAGAACTCAATATTTTTTACGACTGGTTCTTGAGCCAGCAGCTTCATTTAACAATACCTGATAATATTAAACAAAGCTTTAACCAAACTTTAATAAGCTCTGCATTGGAGCAACCACAAGTCTGTGTTCATAGAGATTTTCACTCCAGGAATTTAATGTTTTTATCAGCTAATTCACCTGGCATTATTGATTTCCAGGATGCTGTCGTGGGGCCTATTACCTATGATCTGGTTTCTTTATTAAGAGATTGTTACATCAACTGGCCTGAAGAAAAAATAACGCAGTGGATGTCTAAGTATTTTCAACAAATTACTGATTTAGGCTTAATCAATACTGATTTATCTACCTTTACCCGATGGTTTGACCTAATGGGCTTACAGCGTCATTTAAAAGCTATCGGTATTTTTTCCCGCTTAAACATTCGTGATAACAAAGCAACTTATTTAGCAGATATTCCAAGAACTCTACATTACGTCAGCTATATTTGTAACAAATATCCCGAACTTAAAGGGTTTAACCATTTTCTTATAAACACTCTTTTACCTGCTTATAACAATAAAACATGAAAGCAATGATTTTAGCAGCTGGACGCGGCGAAAGAATGCGTCCTTTAACAGATACCACACCCAAACCACTTTTATTAGTGGCTGGAAAACCCATTATTCAATATACCATTGAGCAATTAGTAAGCGCTGGCTTTACTGAAATAGTGATTAATATTTCACACCTTGGTGATCAAATAAAAAATACATTAGGTTCAGGCGAGCAATTGGGGGCATCAATTTTATATTCTGATGAAGGTCATACGGCATTAGAAACCGCTGGAGGTATTTCTAATGCATTACACTTGTTAGGAAATGAGCCATTTTTAGTTGTTAATGGTGATATTGCTAATGATTACGACTTCAATCCACTACATAACAAAAAAATTGACCGTGCTCATTTAGTGCTAATCCCCAACCCTGAACACCATTCTGAAGGTGATTTTCATCTTTCGACTCATGGACTGCTTTCAGAGAAAGGGTATCCCTGCCTGACATATAGCGGCATTGGTTTATTCCACCCTTTACTATTTAAAGAGCTAAAGCCAGGTATTAATAAATTAGGCCCTTTATTACGTCAAACCATGCCTAATAACAGCATCACGGGTGAAAAATTTAATGGCTTTTGGATGGATATAGGTACACCTGAAAGACTTAAAGAAATGGAAGACCATTTAACAAAACATCATTAGTGCCGAGCGGGAACTTGTTCCCACGGGCTCAGTGGGAACGCCTTTGCAACGCGCTGCGTTGCCAAAACGCTGGCGCATTTCTTAATGGGTTCCCACGCAGCACGTGGAAACCAGCGTAAGTTTCCTACAAGGGGTTAATTTCACTTCCATCCAAATAACAACCAGGGTCTTCCGCCCAAGGGTTATCAAAAATTTGTTGAGCCCTTACCCGGGTATTTCCATTACATATTTTTTGATAATCACAACTTCCACAACGTCCTTCTAAGGGTCTTGGAGTTTGTTTTAACCCTGCCATTAAAGAATCAGAAGTATCTTGCCAAATATCTACAAACTTTCTGTCTTTAACATTCCCCAGATTATGGTTCCACCAAAAGGTATCAGGATGTACATTGCCTAGATTATCGATATTTGCCACATTGACACCTGAAGAGTTACCGCCCCATTGTTGTAATTTAGCTTGAATATGTTCAGCTCTTTCTGGAAAATTTCGTTTAACCCAGTGTAAAAAATACACTGCATCAGCATCATTATTGCCCGTGACAATTTCTCGGTCTATTCCTTGTGTTTCCCACTGTAAACATTGTTCAAATAACTGATCCATCACCTCGCGGGTCATTTTAAACGCGGCATCTGATTTACGGTTTTTATTACCTCGACCACCATAATTCAAATGTGATAAATAGAATTTATCAATATTTTCCTCATCCATTAATTTAAGCATAGCGGGAAAGTCATGCACATTATCTTGGGTTAAAGTATAACGAATACCTGCCTTTATGCCATTATCTCGACAAAGGCCAATTCCCAGTAATGATTGTGAAAATGAGCCTTTTTTCTGTCTAAATTTATCATGGGTGTCCCCTATTCCATCTAAACTCACCCCTACATACTGATATTTAATATCAGCAATTTGTTTAATATTATCTTGAGTGATTAAAGTACCATTACTGGAAAGCGCTAGGTAAAACCCCATCTCTTTAGCACGCCGAGAAATATCAAAAATATCAGGATGCAATAAGGGCTCACCACCCGATAAAATCAACACTGGGACTTTAAAACCTTTTAAATCGTCCATTGCTTGATATATTTCAGCTGTTGACAACTCACCAGGGAAATCAATATCTGCCGAAGTGGTATAACAATGTTTACAGGTCAAATTACAGCGACGAATTAAATTCCAGATCACCACGGGGCCTGATGGTTTTCGTATTGGTTTTATAGGCGTTGGATGCAATACTTCTCGCATATATTG